>JBEIHO010000029.1:0-34401 GCA_040381215.1 Alphaproteobacteria bacterium
GACACGCTGACCTACGGCGTCGTCTTCAACCCCGACTGGTGGCCGGTTGGCCGCCTGGGCCTGTCGGTTGACCGCTGGGAAATCGAAGTCGCTCAGCCGATCGCTCTGCGCAGCATCGCCAACATCCTGAATGGATGTTTGACGGCTGGCGGCGCTTCGGTTCCGGGCAACGACTGTACGCTGGCTCCGCGCCAGGCCGACGGTCAGATCGACTTCGTGAACCAGACGCGTTCGAACGGCACGAGCTACTTCTCGGCTCAGGGTATCGACGTGAACCTGCGCTGGTCGGTTGACCTCGACGACACGGTCGGCCTGCCCGGCACGTTCGGCGTGGCCTCCCTGTACACGTGGACCGACAACTGGCAGTCGATCAACCCGACCGTCACGCCGGCCACGATCAGCGAGTCGGTTGGCCTCCATGACGGTGGCATTGGTGGTGGTACGCCGGAGCACAAGGCTGCGACGAACTTCACCTACCAGGTTGATGACCTGAACTTCCTGGTTCGCTGGACCTACTCCAGCGCCATGGACCAGGCTAGCTTCGGAACGACCGAAGTTGAAGCGTACAACCTGTACGACTTCGGCGGTTCGTGGGACATCAACGGCAACCTGCTCTTCTCGTTCGGTGTGGAAAACATCTTCGACAAGCAGCCGCAGATGTTCGAAGACGCCCAGATCTTCGGCCAGTTCAACGTCGACGGTTCGGCCCAGGATCAGCTTGGCCGCTCCTACCGGGTTGGTCTGACCTGGAAGAACTAATAGGACTCCAGACCTGACTAGTCACAACGGCGGCTCTATGATCCGCCGTTTTGCTTTGCACCCGCTGTCGCCTGCACATAGACTTGGGCGACCGGGTAATCTCATGACAGTCAGCCAGAAAGAACTCGCCTCGGGATTGCAAAGTGCCGTCCAGATGATCGGACGGGGCGAGGTGGCGGCTGCGTTGCAGATGCTGGACGGGCTGGCGCGGGCACTCCCGCCGCACCCCGATATTCTCCAGATCCGCGGTGTTGCGTTGCGGCGGCTGGGACGCCTGGACGAGGCCATCGACCAGTTTCGCAAGTCACTGCGGCTGCACGAGGCGCAGCCGCATGTGCACAACAACCTTGCCGGCGCGCTGCTCGCGGCGGGGCGCAGTGCCGACGCCGAAACCCACTTTCGGCGGGCGGTCACCCTGAAGCCCGACTACGCCGAGGCGAAGTATAATCTGGCCTTGCTGCGGCTGGATGATGACCCGGCCGCCGCGCGTGATCTTCTTCGTGGCGTCACGACGTCAAATCCTGGCTTCGCGCCAGCCTGGGAGGCGCTGTCGCTTGCCCTTGGCAAGCTGGATGACCGCGAGGGGGCTCTCGCGGCTGCGCGCAGGGCCGCGACGCAGGCCCCGGGATCTCATACAGCGCTTCACAATCTGGGACAGGCCGCAGCCGCGATGCGCGATCATGCGGGCGCCGAGCAAGCGTATCGTCGCTCCGTTCAACTGCAGCCCCGTTCGGATGCGGGATGGCTCGGACTCGGCAGCGCCTTGCGCGCGCAGGAACGCAACGTTGACGCCGCGGGCGCGATGGAACAGGCGGTCGTCGCCAACCCGGCGAACGTCGAAGCACACCGGGTCCTGAATGAGCTGCTTTGGCAGACGGGCCAGGGACAGCGTTACCTGCAGTCCTATGCACAGGCCCTTGCGGCGCAGCCCGGCAATGATGCCCTCAGAGCTGAATTCGCTTCAAGCCTGGTCGGCATCATGCGGCCGGACGATGCGCTGTCGGTGCTGGAGCCGATGAGGCCGGACAGTCAACTGGCGGGGCACGTCGAGGACATACGCGCCCGCGCGCTCGCGATGATGGGTGATCACGCGCGCGCGCTCGCGCACCACGCCACCGCGGTCAAGTGCTGTCCCGGTGACACGATAATCGTGCGCAATGGCGTGGAGACGATGCTCAAGGCCGGGCGCCACGACGAAGCGCTGGCTGCTTGCGAGAAGAGCCTTGCTGGTGCGCCGTTCGACCAGGGCCTGCTTGCGATGCTGAGCACGGCGCTGCGCCTTGCGGGCGATGAGCGACACCATGCGCTGGCCGATTTCCAATCGCTTGCCCGTGTGTTTACGCTCGATCCGCCACCGGGCTTCTCGAGCATCGAAGACTTCAATCTTGCACTGGCTGAAGAACTGCGAAAGCTGCACACCACGCGCTTTCACCCTACCGACCAGACGCTGCGCGGCGGCACACAGACCTTTGGTGCCCTGTTCGACCGCAGCGAGAAGCTGGTCGGTCTGCTCCGGGTACAGCTTGAAAAGGCCATTGCCACCTATATCGGCGACATGCGCAGCGATGAGACCCATCCGCTCTTCAACCGCCGCCGGCGCAGCTTCGGGTTCTCGGGCTCGTGGTCGGTTCGTCTTTCAGAGGGCGGCTTCCACACCAATCACTTTCATCCCAAGGGCTGGATCAGTTCGGCCTATTACGTGAAAGTGCCCGATGAAGCGCAGGACGAGATCGGCAAGCCCGGGTGGTTCAAGCTCGGTGAAACCAATCTTGACCTGGGCACCCGGGACCAGATTGCCCGCCATGTGCAGCCCCGTTCTGGCTGCCTTGTTCTCTTCCCGTCCTATTTCTGGCACGGCACGGTCCCGTTCAATACGCGCGACGAGCGAATTACGGTCGCCTTTGACGTCGTTCCTGTTGCATAAGTTTCTTCGCGCCTGCATTATCTTCGTCCGAGCGCGCGAGGGTTAAGCTAAGCCCTTATAGTTAATAGGGTTCGCGCAGGGCACTCGCCCTCCCCGGGCTGTAGCGGTCAGGCCACACGGCGGCCCGATTCATCCAACGGATCGCTCAGTAATGCAATTAGGCGCTGTACCTGTGTGGCCCGCGAGCATAGTCTCCTTGCGAGGCTTCTCAGGGTTTTTGGTCAGGTCCTGTCCGGACCGGTCCGTTTGGGTAGCAGTTATAAGAGACGGCTAAGAGCGAGGGGTATTATGGAGTTCAAGAAGGTTTTGATTGGCGCGGCATCGGCACTCGTGCTGTCCGCTGGGGTGGCGCAGGCTGGGTACGACCGCGACGGTTGGTACTTCGGTCTCGAAGCTGGCGTTGTGAATGTTGCTGACACCGCCGTCGCCGTGACGACGTCGGGCGGCACACGCGCGTTGGACCTGGATGGCGGCATCGCCATGCTCGGTACCTTCGGTTACGCGCTGTCTGACTCCAACTGGCGCATCGAAGGTGAGCTCGGCAACCGTTTCAATGACGGCCCGGCCATCATCACATCGTGCGCGGGCTTGACCGTTCCGGTTTGCTCGTCGAACGTTCCCGAGCTGACCGAGTGGACCTACATGGTCAACGCGGTTTACGACTTCAAGTTCAGCTCCGAGCGTTTCGGCCTGAGCCTGGGCGCTGGCGTCGGTATGGACAACGCCCGCCTCGAGTTCGTCGGCGTCACGCCGGCGCCGGGCGTCGATGACAGCGACTGGAAGTTTGCCGCACAGGGCATCGTCGGTGCGACGTACCGCCTGTCGCAGCACTGGGACTTGATGGCGAACTACCGCTACCTGTTCGTCAACGAGCCGGAGCTGTACCAGACCGCCGAAGTCGAGATGACGAAGCACACGTTCACGATCGGCGTGCGTTATGGCTACAACGAACCGCCGGCCGAGGCCCCGGTTGTTGTTCCGCCGCCGCCGCCGCCGGCAGCGCCGAAGCAGTTCATCGTGTTCTTCGGTTACAACAAGTGCAACATCACGGCTGAAGCCGATGCGGTTCTCTCTGAAGCCGCCGCGGCTGCCAAGTCGAGCGGTAGCGCTTCGGTCCGCATCGTCGGTCACACCGACACGTCGGGCTCGGCTGCCTACAACCAGAAGCTCTCTGAGTGCCGCGCCAATGCGGCCAAGACGAACCTGGCTGGCAAGGGCGTCGCTGAAGGTTCCATCTCGACCTCGGGCAAGGGTGAAGCCGAGCTCATGGTGCAGACGGGCGACGGGGTGAAGGAACCCCAGAACCGCCGCGCCACGGTCGACCTGCAGTAACAGTCGAACGAAAGCCTTGAATACGGAAAGGGCGAGCCCGGCGGGCTCGCCCTTTTCGCGTTTGAGCGCCACACACTGGCGCTGCATCCCGCTTCCGGCCCGTGACCTGCCAGTTGTGTGACACGGGTTGTTTACGCGGTATTAAGCCTAATCGGGTCACAAAGCTCCTTGATGCGAGAGGTGCGCGCGCGCGTGCCGGTTTCAGAGGGGTTTCACAGTCGCGATGAATACGAGAACCACGCTGCTTGCGGGCGTCGCCCTGCTTGCCATGCCTGCACATGCTGATGCTGCGCAGTTGAGAGGCACTTATGCTTCGGTCGAGGCCGGCGGCAGCTGGGTGCGCAACGAGAATTTCTCTCTGGAGGAGGTCACCACGTCCTCCTTGTCGAGCGCGATCGACTACCAGGCCTTCATCAACACGTTCGACACCGGCTGGGCCGTGTTCGGCAGTGTCGGCTACGCGTTCGAGAGCGGCATCCGCACCGAACTCGAGCTGGGCTATCGCATGAACAATGCAATCCAGGACGGCACGGGCTCGACGATCCATACCGACGGCGAGTTGCGCGAATTCACGATCATGGCCAATGCGCTGTATGACATCGACCTGACGGATGACCTGTCGGTCAGCCTCGGCGCCGGTGTCGGCGTCGATCGCGCGCGCTTCACGATCCCCTGCGCGTGTCTTGACGAGGATTCCTGGAGCTTTGCCTACCAGGGCATCGCCGGCCTGAACTATGCGCTGGGTTCTCAGACGCAGCTGTTCGTGAACTATCGCTATCTGCAGGTCCAGGCGCCCGAGTACAACTGGTTCACCGAAGGAACACCGGGAACGGATCGCCGGGTTCTCTTCCTCGGCGACCTGAACAAGCACGCCGTCACGCTGGGCATTCGCTATGCGTTCAGCGGGCAGACGCCGCCGCCGGTGGCGCCGCCGCCCGTGGTCGAGCCGCCTGTCGTTCCGCCAGCCCCGCCGCCGGCCGTCGAGCAGTTCGTGGTGTTCTTCGGCTACAACAAGGCCAACGTCACCTCCGAGGCCATGCAGGTCATCACGGATGCCGCGCGCGTGGCGAAGGAAACAGGCTCGGCGTCGATCCTGATCGTCGGCCATACCGACAGCTCGGGCTCCGACACGTACAACGAAGCCCTGTCGCAGCGTCGCGCCTCGGCCGTCAAGGCGGCACTGGTCGACCTTGGCATCGAGGAAGGCAAGATCTCGGCCACCGGCAAGGGCGAGAGCGAACTCATCGTCAAGACGGGCGATGGCGTGAAGGAACCGCAGAACCGACGCGCGACGATCGACCTGAAGTGAGGATGAAATGAGAAACCTGCTGCTTTCGGGCACGGCCCTGACATTGCTTGCTTCTGCGGCGCACGCGAGTGCGCTGCGGGGCAGCTACGCGTCGATTGAAGCCGGCGCCACCTGGTTCCACCCGGAGCAGGTTGCGCAAACCACGACCTATACCTATACCGTTCCCACTCCGTCGACCTGGGCCGTGTATGAAACCGAGTTCGTGACCGGCTGGGCTGTTCTTGGCAGCGTCGGGCATGCCTTTGACAGCGGCGTTCGTGCCGAGCTTGAACTGGGCTATCGCCAGAACGATCTCAATCGCCTGCGGGACGGCTCAGGGTCCACCCTGCCCGCCGGCGGCGAGTTCAGCTCGTTCACGATCATGGCCAATGCGCTCTATGATTTCGATGTCTCGAGCCAGTTGAGCTTGAGCGTCGGCCTTGGCGTCGGTGTCGAGGAGGCGAGGCTTGCGATCGAGCAACTCGGCTTCGAGGACGCGACGTGGCAGGTTGCCTATCAGGGCATCGTTGGCGCCAACTACAATGTGTCTGATCGTGCGCAGCTGTTCGTGAATTACCGCTACCTGCAAACCCAGCGCCCGGACTACCCCGCGCACCTGGACAGCGTCGCGGGCGAGAACCAGCTCACGCAATTCCTGCAGGACCTCAACAGGCATACGGTGACCGTGGGCCTTCGCTATGGCCTGTGGGGCGCCTCCCGTTAGTCAACGCCTGAACAAATTCCTGTCGCCCGGCGGACGTGATGTCCGGCCGGGCGATTTCGTTTGGGCAAGGATGGCCTGACAAGTGATTCGTGCCCGGATCTGCGCGCGAAGGCAGCAACCAAGGGTCGAGACGCGCGCGGTGCGGTCGATGCGCGTGCCGATTTTCTCGCAGTTTTTCTGCTTATCCACACATCCAAATCCTTGCATTTGACAACGGCGCATACCGGATGCACCCACGCGAACAGCTGTGCCGGAAAGACCAAGAACGTCTACGGCAACAGAAAATCACGTAAGGGGTGTTCATATGTCGTTGAGGAAGATCCTGCTGGGCGCACTGTGTGCGGCAGCAGCATGCGCGCCGTCCGTGGCCGCAACCGCCGAAGGGTGGTATATCGGGCTCGAAGCCGGAGCGAACTGGGTCGATGACTGGGCATCCGTGGCGACGCCGCGCGGCGGCACTGCCGGTGCTGCAGAGGCTTCGTTCGATACGGGCCTGTCGGCCCTTGGCACCGTGGGTTACGCGTTTCGCGGCAATCTTCGCGGCGAACTGGAACTTGGCTTTCGCGAGAACGAATTGTCGGCAACGACACCCGGCGCCCTGCTGTGGGACGAAGGTCGGCTTCGCGAGCTCACCGCTATGGCCAACGTGCTCTATGACCTCGACCTGACAGACCGGATTTTCCTGTCCCTGGGCGCGGGCGCGGGTGCAGATCGCGCCGAGGTCAGCGACCGCCGCGCGGGCGCCCTGTATTCGCAGGAGGACTGGAACCTCGCCTACCAGGGCATTGCAGGGCTGAACTTCGCCCTCGGCGGCCGGGCGTCGGCCTTCCTGAATTACCGCTACCTGCGCGTGGGTAACCCCGCTTTCGACATGCGCGAGCAATATGCAGGCTCGACCGCGTCGCTGCAGCCTTACGGGCTGGAGGGGGACGATTTCGCGAAGCATTCGGTGACGGCGGGCTTGCGGTATTCGTTGAACGATCCCGGGCCGGGCATGCCTGACATGACCGAGCCTGTGGTGCCTCCGCCTGTCGAGCCCGGTGCCCCTGCCCGCCAGTTCATCGTGTTCTTCGGCTTCAACAAGTACAACCTCACCTCAGCCGGGCTTCGGATTGTCGAAGAGGCCGTGCGGGCGGCGAAGGAAACCGGCAGCGCGACCGTGCTGATCACCGGCCATACCGATACCGTCGGGTCGCCGGACTATAACCAGCGCCTGTCCATGCGCCGGGCGAATTCGGTGAAGTCCGAACTCGTGCGCCAGGGGATTTCGGCCGCTGCTATTTCTGCGACAGGCAAGGGAGAACTGGAACTTCTGGTTCAGACCAACGACAACGTGAAAGAGCCTCAGAACCGTCGCGCTACGATTGATATTAACTGAACGGCATCAGGCTTTACCTCGTGTTTTCGGGATGGGCAGCCCTCGTGGCTGCCCATTGCATTTTGGGCACACATGACCCCGATATTGCAGAACTCTCCGTTCCGTAATTGACGCGGTTCGGGGTTTGACGGCTCAGTTCGACCCAACGGGCCCCTGGCCGCTGGCGACCGCAAGGTCGGGAGTCGGCGTCGCAGGTGCCGCTGGGAGAACAACATGCTCAAGAATTCACTTTTGGCGTCGGCGCTGGCCTTGTCGGCGTATGCGCTGTCGGCTTCGGCCGAAGCTGGCCATGCCCACCAGGGCTGGTACATCGGGATCGAAGCGGGTGCGACGTGGATCCAGGATGCCGACGTCAGCGCCTCCGGCACGGTTCAACCTGTCGAAGTGGAATTCGATGACGGGATCGCCCTGTTCGGCGAGGTTGGCTATCGCTGGGAGAACAACTGGCGCGTCGCTTTCGAGCTGGGGCTCAGGGAGAATGACGCAGACTGTTTTCGTGTTGGCGTCGCCTGCCAGGCCAACGTGCTGGATGACATCACGCAAGTCAGCCAGATGGTCAACGTGATCCATGACATTCCTCTCGCCGAGACGACGACACTGTCGGTCGGGCTTGGCATTGGCGGCGCCTTCGTCGACGTCGATGGACGCAACTGGCGCGATGACAGCGACTATGTGTTTGCCGGCCAGGCGCTGTTCCAGCTGTCGCAGGCGCTGACCGAGGACGTGGACCTGGTCGTGTCCTATCGTTTCATGACGCTTGAGGACCCCAATTTCCGCCAGGCGACCTATGGCCGGCTCGAGATCGATACCGAGACGCATACCGTTTCGGTCGGTCTCAGCTTCGACCTGCAGGCGGACGTCGCGGCCGCGCCTGAGGTTGTTGCATCGGCTCCGCCGCCGGCGGCGCCGGCCCCGGCACCCAAGCAGTTCATCGTGTTCTTTGCCTACAACAAGGCAAGCCTGACGCGCGAAGGTCTTGATATCGTCCGTGAGGCTGCTGCGACGGCGATGCAGCAGGGCTTCGTGACGATCCTGGTCACAGGGCATACCGATACATCGGGCTCGAATGCCTATAACCAGGCGCTGTCCGAGCGACGCGCCGACAGCGTGAAGAAGGCGCTGGTGGCGCAGGGCATCCCGGCGGCCGGCATCCAGGCCAGCGGCAAGGGCGAGACTGTCCTGGCCATTCAAACCTCCGACATGGAGAAGGAACCCCGCAACCGCCGCGCCGAGATCAACCTCAACTGAGGAACGCCGCGCGGTCGGGCATGAAAAAGGGGCGCCCTCATCGGGCGCCCCTTCTCTTTTCCGGGTTTGTCGTTGGTGCTACTGCGCGGCCGGCGGACGCTCCGGCTTCATGCGGGGCATCGGCACGAGGCGGCCCCCAGAGGCTGCGGTAACGATGGAGGGCTGGCTGCAGGAATTCTGGCCGTGCCGGTTCGCCGACGGCTCGGTCGACACGAATTGCGCGAGCGGCACCTTCTCGGGGCCCAGCAGCGTGTCATAGAGGCTGGTTGAGTAGTTGCAGAACTCGGTGATGTTGGCGAGGCTCCTCTGGGATACCTCGTTGGCCGTGCGGGACTTGTAGTCCTCGAGGCGCGATTCACGTGCAAAGTGCGACATCAGCGTCTTGTGTGCCGACATGAGTTCGGTCCGGTAGGCGGTCACGAACTCGTTGTAGCGCGGCGTCAGCTTGCAGGAGAGCGCACCGACAACCAGCTCGGTTTGCAGCATTCGCAGCTGGAATGCCGTCAGCACCTTGCCCTTGATGCAGGGGGGCGAGGATGCTTTTCCGCCGCCGGCGGCGAGGGCCGGACCCGCGGGCAGCATCATGGATGCAATCAACAATGATAGGCGTGAAATCTTCATGGATACTCCTCCGCGCCGACTCAGTTAACACAGGTTGGTCGGGTAGCAAAAGGGCCGGGTCTGCCCGCCAGCCGCGCATGGGCCAGACCGAGGCCCTTGCGTTCGCCGGCCTTTCGTCGGCGGCTTCAGCCCAGAGGCGGACTGCTCTATATTCGCCGAAACAGGAGGGACAGGATGCGACTGGTCAAGATGATGATGGCGGCGGCGCTGGTGCTCGCCCTGCCCTTCCCGGCGCTGGCCTCGGACTGGCGCGATGTCGATCCGGACAACCTGGTTGTCATGGACACGGTCCATGGCCGCGTCTTGCTGGAGCTGTCGCCGGCGTTTGCGCCACGCCACGCGGCCCGGTTCCGGGACCTCGTGCGCGCGAAATTCTATGACGGGAAATCCTTCTACCGGGTGATCGACGGGTTTGTCGCCCAGGGTGGCATCGGCGAAGGCGATGACATGAAACTTCCCGAGTGGCCCGCCCTCAAGGCGGAATTCGACCGCAATACCGGCATTGACGTCGATTTCGTGCCCCTGGGCTCGCCTGACCTGTTTGCCGACCGCGTCGGCCATGTCGATGGCTTTCCCGTCGGACAAAGCGCCAAGCCCAAGCGCATGTGGCTGCTCCACTGTCCCGGCGCACTTGCCATGGCGCGCGATAATGATCCCGATACCGGCGCGACGGAGTTCTACATTCCCGTCGGACACGCCCCGCGTCGCCTGGACCGCAACCTGACCGTTTTCGGCCGGGTGCTCGACGGGATGGCCTCGCTGCAAAAGCTGAACCGCGGCGATCCGAAGGTGGAAAGCGGCGTCATCCAGGACCCGGCGAAGCGGGACGGGATCGTGCGCGTGCAGATCGCCGCAGATATCCTCGAGGCTGACAGGCCGCGGGTGCAGGTCATGGATGTCACGTCCAAGGCTTTTGCCGATTTCAAGGCCCTGCGCAAGAACCCGGCGCCCGACTTCTACAAGCGCGTGGCCCCGAACCTGGACATCTGCGGGTTCAACGCGCCGTTGCGGCTCAATGCAGAGATCAAGCCCGACTAGACGGCGTCTGCGCTTGCGGTGACGTCATCGGGGCGTCGCCGCCGGGCAAGATCACGCATGTGCGCCGTGTAGGTGCGCTCGCCGCCCACGGTCACCTTGGTGATGGCAACCTCCAGCGGGAATTCCTCGCCTGACTTGCGCAGGCCCCAGACGGTACCGCGCTGGTTCATCTGGCGTGATGCCTGCTTGCCGCGACCGAAGCCGTCGACATGCGCCGGGTGCTGCGCCCTGTAGCGGGCAGGCAGCAGCATCGAGAGTGGCTGCCCCATCACCTCCTCGGCGCGATAGCCGAACATGTCCTCGGCCTTCAGATTGAAGAAGATGATCCGCTGCATCGCGTCGGTGGTGACGATGCCATCTTCGGCCACCTGCAGGATGCGGGCTGCGCGAAGGTTCTGCTCCTTGAAGGCCGCCTGCTCCTGCCTGCGCGCTGTGTTGTCCCGCACGGTGATGATGTAGTTCGCATCGTCGGACAGGATCGCCGGCACCACGCGCACGTCGACGGGCATCTGACGGCCGGCCTTGGTCTGAGCGATCAGGTCGAGCAGGCGGGACTTGGTTTCGTCGCTCTCGACCGCCCAGCGCTGCAGCCATTTCACGGCATCGGCGCGCCGGCCGGGCTGCTGGGGGACGAGGATCGCCACGCTCTTTCCCTGGACTTCGGTCGTGGCATAGCCAAACAACCGCTCGGCGGCCGGGTTCATCCAGACCACCATGCCATCGGTCCGGGTGACAATGATGGCTTCGGGAAGGTTCTCAACGACATCCTGACAGAAGCCGGGCGTCGGGCCGGCTTGGTTCGGCTCAGGGCGGCTCATCTGTCTGCCTTTCCTGGATGGTGCGCGCCCCGCAGGCCGCTCAGGGCCGGCAGGGCGCGACAGGCGGTCTTCGTTCTACTCGGCGGCTGCGCTGACAGGCGGCTTGCCACCTTCCATCTGGTGCAGGATGCGCATGTCCTCGGAGATCTTGATGCCTGCCTCCTCGTATTTCCTGCGCACCCGCGGGGTGATCAGACCCACCCGCGCGATCGCCGGCAGCATGAGGTCATCAAGCGAGTGGATCTGCCCGGGCGGCAGTTCGGTCATGATGCCCATGTCGGCCGCCTCTTCGAGACCCTTGAAGAAATCGTCCGGTTCGATTTCGGAATTCTTCAGCACTTCCATGAAGCCCGGATCGGCGCGGCTGGCGAGTGTCTGGCCTCCACCGACCTGGGTGCCTTGCGTGATCAGGTAGATCGCATTGAAGGCAAAGTCAGCCAGCTCTTCCCGCGCCGCCTCGTCGAGGTTCCGGATGATCGGCCCCAGATACACGTGACCGAAGGAGACGTGCCTCGACTCATCGCGCATGACGTTGAAGGTCAGTTGCTTGAGCAGCGGACAGGATGTGGCGTGATACATGTTGTTGAAGGCACCAAGGGCCAGGCCTTCGACGATCATGTTCATGCCGATCATGACCTTCTCATAGCGGTCCGACTTCAGCGTCGCGTCGATCAGCATCTTCAGCCAGGGCGTCATCGGATAGACCATCGCCACCTTGTCGCAATATTTTGCGTACACTTCGACGTGGCGGGCCTCGTCCATGGTCTGCGTTGCAGCGTAGAGCTTCGCCGTCGTGTCAGGCACCGAATGGGTGACGCAGGCTGCGGTCATGAGCGCCCCCTGCTCGCCGTGCAGGAACTGCGACAGCAGCTGTGCTGTCGAGTGCGCGGTGAAAGTCTCACGCTGCGACTTCGAGAGCTTGCTGAAGAACGGCATCTTGTGAAACACCGATGAGCGGTCGGCGATCAGCGGGTTCGACGGGTCGACCTTGGTGTGCCAGGGCAGCAGCTGGTCGCTGTCCCACTGGTTCTGCTTGGCACGCCTGTAGAGGTCCTCGACCTTGCCCTTGCCCAGCATGTAATCGAAGGACCAGGCGATATCCATCGGGTTGCGATAGAGGTCGTCCGGGGTCATCGTGACTTCCCACTTGCCCTTGCGGATGAGTTTCGGTTCGACTTGCTGCTGGGCTGCCATTGCGTCCTCCTTGCCCCCATGCGGGGCGGCTTCACAGGCGTTGATGCGCTGCAAAGAATGACGCCGGCGTCACGAAACCGGTTTGACATGGGTCAACGGCGGGCAGGATTAGTTTCGCGCAGTTGAGAATGACTTGCGTCAATACTGCCGGGCGGGCGTGCGAACAACAAGGCCCTCAGTTTCCGGTGACACCTTGATCTGGCAGGCTAGCCGGCTGTTCTCGCGGACGTCGAACGCGAAGTCGAGCATGTCCCGCTCGAGGTCGTTCATTGGGGGGAGCTTGTCCACCCACCCGCCCTCGACATAGACGTGGCAAGTGGCACAGGCGCAGGCACCACCGCAGTCGCCGTCTATTCCGGGGACGGTATAGCGCACCGCTGCTTCCATGACCGACAGGCCATCCGGCACGTCGACGACGTGCTCGGTTCCCTCATGCTCGATGTATTTTATCGTTGTCACGCAGTCAGGTTAGGAGGCCTGCCGGGACCTGGGCATTGACCTGCGTCAATCACCCCCCATGATCATGCGGCGCTCCTTGGCGTCGTACGCTGCGCTTGCAGCCGGTTCGGGCGCCAGCAGGCTCACGACCACGCCGATGGCAAAGCCCAGGGGGATCGTGACCAGCGCCGGGTTCTTGAGCGGGAACAGCGCCGCTTCTGCCCCCATGAGATCAACCATGATGGTCGGCGACAGGCCGATCAACACGAGGCTTGCTGCGGTGCCTGTCGCCATGGAGGCAACGGCACCACGCGTGGTGAACCCTCGCCAGAAGATCGACAGAACAAGGGCCGGGAAGTTTCCCGACGCCGCCACGGCGAAGGCGAGGCCCACCATGAAGGCGACATTCTGCCCCTTGAACAGCATGCCCAGCAGGATTGCCACGACGCCGAGGATGACGGTTGCCATCCGCGCGACCTTCAACTGCTCGCTCAGCGGCGCCGCGCCCTTGCGATAGACCGAAACCCAGAGATCGTGGCTGAGGGCGGCGGCACCCGACAAGGTCAGGCCCGCAACAACGGCAAGAATGGTTGCGAAGGCGACGGCCGCGATGAAGCCGAGCAGTCCCGTTCCGCCGAGTACCTCGGCCAGGAGGGGGGCGGCCATGTTGCCGCCCTTGTCGACGGCGAGGATCGCCTCGCGGCCAACGAGGACCATGGCGCCAAAGCCCAGGATGAAGGTCATCAGATAGAAGGCGCCGATCAGGCCTGTGGCCCAGAACACCGACTGTCGGGCGGCCTTTGCGTCGGGGACGGTGTAGAAGCGCATGAGGATGTGTGGCAAGCCCGCCGTGCCGAACATGAGGGCAAGGCCCAGAGAGATTGCGTCCCAGGGGTTGGAGACCTGCTTGCCGGGAGCAAGAACCTCGGCGCCATAGATGTCGGCTGCCTTCGAGAACAATTCGACAGGGTTGAAGCCGAATTGTGCCAGCGTCATGAGCGTGAGCAGGGCGGCACCGCCGAGCAACAGCACAGCCTTGACGATCTGCACCCAGGTCGTCGCGATCATGCCGCCGAACAGCACATAGGCCAGCATGACGATGCCGACGAGGATCACCGACAGTTCGTAGGATATGCCGAACATCAGACGGATCAGGTTGCCCGCCCCTACCATCTGCGCAATCAGGTAGAATGCCACGACCGCCAGCGTGCCGATGGCCGCCGCGACGCGCACGGGTACCTGCTGCAGACGGAAACTGACCACGTCGGCGAAGGTGTACTTGCCAAGGTTGCGCAGCGGCTCGGCAATGAGGAACAGCACCACAGGCCAGCCGACAAGCCAGCCGGTCGAATAGATCAGGCCATCAAAGCCCGAGAGGGAAACGAGGCCGGCGATGCCAAGGAAGCTGGCCGCGCTCATGTAGTCGCCCGCCAACGCAAAGCCATTCTGCCGCCCGGAGATCGAGCGGCCGGCGGCGAAGAATTCCTCGGTGGTCTGGGTCCTGCGCGCCGCCCACCACGTGATGCCGAGCGTCGCGACGATGAAGACGAGAAAGAAGGCGATGGCCGTCAGGTTGGGTTCGCCAAGCGCAGTTGTCGGGGCGGCGGCGTTCATGGTTGGTCTTGCCTTGCCGCAATCCGGGACAGGCGCCCGTCGAAGTGCCGGTTGGCCCAGGAAACATAGATCCATGTCGTGAGCCACGCACCAACGATCACGAGGGCACCCAGCAGGATTCCCCAGGTCAATCCGGTCACGACCTGCGTCGCCATGGCCTGCCTTGCGAAGGCCACGGCGAGGATGAATCCGAAATAGAGCACGAACACAGCGCAACTGAGGGCAAGGGCCACGCGCCAGCGTGCGCGGGCGAGGGACTGGATTTCTTCATTCATCTTGCGGAGGTCGCCTTGGGTGATTTGGCCTTGTCGCGCCACGCTAGCACAGGGCTGCCTTTCGTGCATGCAACCGAGTTGCAATTCGGGGCCGGGCGGAAGGTGTTCGGGCCCACGCGGGGTGGCGTTGATCCAGGTCAAGGAGATACGTGGGCCGGCGTTCATACTGGTCACCTTGGTTACAGCAACAGGAGCGACGTGGTCCCCACGCGGGTCGCCACGCAGCGCGATGGCAGATATCCCGACGCAGGTCCTGAAGAGGGTGCGGCTGTTCGAGCCCCTGCCGGAGGCTTGCCTTGCCGAGGTGGCGGCCATTGCGCAACGCCGGCATCTCGAGGCGGGCAACGTGCTGTTCCACGAAGGCAGCGATCCGGAATTCGTTCACGCGCTGGTCGATGGCGGCGTCGTTCTTCTCAGCGAGATCTGCGGGCAGGAGTCCGTCATCGAATTCTTCGGAAGCGGTGACAGCATACTCCTGCCGGCCGTGTTGCTGGGCAGTGCCTATCCTGCCAGCGCCCGGATGACGACGGGTGGTGACGTCATCGCCCTGCCCGCGCGCGCCTTTCTCAAGCTGGCCAGCGAGGATGCATCCTTGTCCATGCAGTGCGCGCGATCGGTGGCGCGCCAGTGGGGCGTCCTGCTCAACCAGGTCAAGCAGATCAAGACGCAGGGTGCTGCCGAGAGGCTGGCGCATTTCCTGCTCAGCCAGGTCAGCGCGACGATGGGGCCCGCCTCTCTGACGTTGCCCGGCATGAAGAAGCAGGTCGCAACAAGGCTTGGGATCAAGCCCGAGACCTTCTCGCGGACCTTGCGCAAGCTGCGCGCCTTTGGTGTCGAGGCAAATGGTGACCTGATCCGGATCCGGTCGGTCGAGCGGCTGGCTTCGCTGGTCAAGCCGCAGGACGGTCACCGGGCGTGAGACCCGGGCGTTGCGGCCTGCGCCATGAGGCCTGCCGCCTGCTACTGGCGGGAGTTCACAGGAAGGTGATTTTCCCCCTACCGGCGAACGGGTTCACCCCTGCAATCAGATCCCATTAACCCATTGTTCTATATATCATTTTTATCCCACCCCCGTTTCGCACCCTCAACAGGCTCGAGACTCAATTGGATTGCGGGTCAAGGGCTTGGACCCTAAACTCATCGCCTCATCCGGGCATGGGGCGATGCTGCCTGCCCGGCCAACACGAACCTCAAGCCAACGCGAGGAGTTCACGTGCTTAGACGCCTGGTCCTGGCAGTCGCCGCTGCGACTGCATTCATGTCTGCGCCTGCCGCCATCGCAGCGCCGCCCCCCGAAGTCTTTGGAACGCTGCCTGCCGTCCAAGGGGTTCGCCTGTCTCCGTCGGGCAAGTATTTCGCCGCCGTCATGAACGTGAACGGCGTGCCGTCCGCGCGTGTGTTCGACTCCGACACGCTGCAGCAGGTCGGTGGCGTGAACGCAGCCAAGCAGCAGGTCATCAGCGGCGTGCGCTGGTTCTCGGATGACCGCCTGGTGCTGACCGTCGTCGAAGTTGTCGAGTTCGACGACAGCATCGTTCGCGACAAGAGCGAAGCCAGCGGTACCTCGTTCTGCCAGATCATGTCGGTCAGCCGCGACGGCAAGAATGTCGTGCAGATCAAACCGCCCGGCATCTTCAAGGATGTCGCGTCATCCTGCAGCTTCATGGGCTGGGGCGCCGAGCCGAACAGCATGCTGTTCCTCGCCTCCAAGACCCGAACGGACTCGGGCGTCAGCACCGGCGGTCAGCGCTATGTCGATGCAAAGCCCGTCATCGCGAACCTGTTGACCGGTGAGACCCGGTTCCTCGATGAGTTGGGAACGCGCGGCACGGTAAGCTGGGGTTCAGACCGCACGGGCGCAATCCGTTTGCGCTATGATTATGTGGCCGGCGAGCAGATCCTCTTCGCGCGCCTGCAAGGTTCGAGCGATTGGCGGGAAGTCCACCGCCAGCCGAGCGGTACCGACAGCGCCTCGGTCCTGACCGGCGACAAGAGCCGGGATGTCCAGCTCATGGGTTTCGCTGAGGACCTGAACAAGGCCTATGTCATGTACTGGCCGGGCGACCGGGCGACCATTGGCCTGATGGACCTGCGCACGTCGCAGATCACGATGGTCTATGGCGATCCGAAATATGACATGGCTGGCTCGCTGGGCGTGCGCGAGGAAGGTATCGCGGGCGTTTCGGCGGATCGCGACGTTCCGACCCAGATCTGGTTCGACCCGAAACTGAAGGCGATCCAGGCGAACCTCGCGGCAAGCTTCCCGGGACACCTGACCCGCATCAGCAGCGCGTCGGAGAACCTGAGCCGCGTGGCGATCTATCTCGAGGGTCCGGCTGCGCCTGGTGGTGCATTCCAGATCCTGGATACGGTCAAGAACGAGGCTGCCACCATCAGCCGCGCCTACCCGACGCTGGACCTGGCCTCGACCGGTGAGCAGAGGTACATCACCTACTCCGCGCGTGACGGTCAGCCGATCGACGCCTACCTGACCGTGCCGCGTGGCACCTCGGGCAAGGGCTTGCCGGCGATCATCCTGCCGCATGGCGGACCCGAGGCGCGTGACAGCGGTGGCTTTGACTGGCTCTCGCAGTTCTTCGCCAGCCGCGGTTACGTGGTGCTGCAGCCGCAGTTCCGTGGTTCGGCCGGTTTTGGCACCAAGTTTGCCATGGCTGGCCGCAGGCAGTGGGGCCGCAGGATGCAGGACGACGTCACCGACGGCGTCAAGCACCTGATCGCCAATGGCACGATCGACCCCAACAGGGTCTGCATCATGGGCTGGTCCTATGGTGGCTATGCGGCACTTGCGGGCGCTACGCTCACGCCGGAGCTTTATCGCTGCGTGATCGCGGGCGCTGGCGTCAGCGACATCATCGAGATGCAGGTGTGGGTGCGTGACTATGCGGGCCGTGGTTCGCGTCTCTACTGGCGCCAGAATATCGGCGACCCGACGGCTGACAAGGCCGGCATCGAGGCGGTATCTCCGGTACGCAACATCGACAAGGTGCGTGCACCGATCCTGCTGATCCATGGTGAACTCGACAACGTCGTGCCCATCAAGCAGAGCGAGATCTTCGCGAATGCCCTGAAGGCTGCCGGCAAGCCTTACGAGTTCGCGCGGCTGGCCAACGAGAACCACAACATCACGTTCCAGTCGACCCGCATCAAGATGCTGCAGGCGATGGATGCGTTCCTCGCCAAGCACAACCCGCCGCGCTAGAACGCGTCAGGGCTGACATCGAAGCTGACGGATGGCCCCGGAAACGGGGCCATCTGCGTTATGGGAGGTACCATTGGCCAGCGCATTCGACCTTGCCGTGATTGGACTGGGCGCCGTCGGCGGTGCGGCCCTGCTTTCGGCGGCGCGCAACGGCGCCCGCGCGATCGGCTTCGACAGGTTTGCGCCGCCGCACATCATGGGATCCACCCATGGCGAGACGCGGGTCGTGCGCGCGGCGATCGGCGAGGGAACGATCTACTCGCCTTTCGCGCTGAGGAATTTTTCTCTGACGGACCAGCTTGCGGCCGAGACGGGCGTGACGCTCCATGATCGCTGCGGCCTTCTGCTGCTGGGTGGCGGCCTGCCGCATTCGTCGCACGCACCGGCAGGCTTTGTCGAAACGACGCTTGAGGCGGCGCGGCTGCATGGGATCCCGCATGAGATCCTGTCCGGCGATGAGGTTCGCAAGCGCTTTCCCGCCTATGCCAGCTTTGACGGGCCCAGCGCCTATTACGAGCCCGGTGGCGGCATGGGCTTCCCCGAGCGCGTGGTGGCAGCGCAGATCGACCGGGCGCGCCAGCTGGGCGCGGAGGTGCACCTCAATGCGCCCGTTCTGGGCATCGCCCCGGATGGCAGCGCTGTCGAGGTGCGCACGGCCGCGGGGCGCGTGCGCGCCGCCCGCGTGATCCTTGCTGCCGGCGCCTGGACAGCCGACTTTCTTCCGCCAGGCCTCGCGAACCGGCTCACCGTCACGCGGCAGTCGCTGCACTGGTTCGAGGCGCCGGCCGACCCCAGCGCGTTCGAGCCTGAGCGGATGCCTGTCTTCATCTGGAACGATCTCTACGGCTTTCCCATCGCGACCCCAGGCGGCGGCGTCAAGCTTGCGACCGAAAACATGACGGCCCTTTTCAAGCCTGATGATGCAAGACGACCAGTGGATGCCGAGGACATCGCGACCATCCTGCCCCTGGTGCGCCAGGCGTTTCCGCAGCTTGGCGGACATATCCGCGGCGCCACGTGCCTCTACACGGCGACACCCGACTCCCATTTCTGGATCGCGGCCCATCCCGATATCGCCGGGCTTTGCGTCGTCTCGTCGTGCTCGGGCCACGGGTTCAAGCATGCTGCAGCCGTGGGCGAGGCCATTGCGGGTGAAACCCTGGGTTTCACGGCGACGCCAATTCCGGCGTCGTGGCGCCGGCTGGCGGGGTGATCCGCGCTCGGATGTTGCCACCCCCGTGACTGCAAAACATCTGTTGCAGGCTTGGGAACGGGTCATAATGAGGCCCTGTTCTTCCTCGATGGTGCCACTCCATGCAAAAGATCCTGTTCGCCCTGCTCCTCACCGTGCTTGTCGCAGGATGCGCCACGGTCACCACCCCCGCGCGCGCTCCGGCGACGGAGCGCAGCGTACTTCTGGTGTCGATCGACGGGTTCCGTGCTGATTATCTGGATCGCGGGATTTCGCCGACCCTGACCCGGCTGGCTGACGAGGGGGTGCGAGCGCAGGCGATGCGGCCGTCCTTTCCGACGGTAACATTCCCCAACCACTACACGATCGTGACAGGCCTTCGGCCGGACCAGCATGGCATCGTGAACAATACGATGATCGATCCCGCCATGCCCGGTGACGTGTTCCGGTTGAGCGACCGGAAGGTGCAGGCCGATCCGCGCTGGTGGAATGGCGGCGAGCCCATCTGGGTGACGGCCGCGAAGGCCGGACTGACAACCGCGACCCTGTTCTGGCCGGGCAGCGAAACGGAAATACGGGGACATCGTCCTGGAACGTGGCTGCCCTATGATGAAGAGATGCCCTATGCCAAGCGTGTGGATACGGTGCTTGGATGGTTCGACCGGCCGCAAGCGGAGCGGCCCCGATTTGCCACGCTCTACTTCGAAGCGGTCGACACCGAAGGGCATCGCGCAGGCCCTGACAGCGAGGCTGTCAACAAGGCGATCGCCGATGTAGATGCCAGCCTTGGGCAATTGGTGGCGGGGCTGCGCGCGCGCAAGCTCGATGACCAGGTGGACCTGCTCATCGTTTCGGATCACGGCATGTCCGCCACGTCCGATGCGCGCACCATCGACATCGACAGCTTCGTGGACCCCAAGACCGTCCGCTTCGCATGGATGTCCCGTCCGTTCGTCGCGCTGACACCGCAGGAGGGTTTCTCGCCGACGCAGGCGACGCGGCTACTGAAGCGGCACGAACGCTTCGAATGCTGGCTCAAGGAAAACATTCCTGCCCGGCTGCGCTTCGGGTCGCACCCGCGCGTGCCGCCCGTGCTCTGCCTCGCCGACAATGGATGGTCCTTCGTTTCGTCATCGCGGCCCGAGCGCTATCCGCTGACTGGTGGCGCCCATGGCTATGACCCGGCGCATCCGGACATGGATGGCCTGTTTGTCGCCTCCGGCCCGTCTTTCCGGCGTGGGGCCCGCGTGCCCGCTTTCGACAATGTCGATGTGCACCCGCTGATGATGCACCTGCTGGGACTGAAGCCCCTCGAGAGCCAGCGCGCCCTGGGTTCCGTTCGCAGCGCCCTGAGGCCAGCCAACTGAGGAAAAAATCACCTAAGTCATTGATTTTATTGGTGAGCCCAGATGGGTTCGAACCATCGACCCTCTGATTAAAAGTCTCAAGCCTCGCTTTTATCACTACCTACCTTTGTTTCCGACAACCCACCTGAAACCGTTGTAAACACTAGCTTTCCTGAGCATCAGTCCCATATCGAGGCCTCATCGACTTCGACCGAGTTCGACATACTCGGGCCACTCCAGGGACACTCCACAGATGCGAGAAGTTCATTTAACCAAGAGGAACATTGAAGCCTTCACCTACGAGGGCAAACACCCCAAAGCCCACGACATCCGCTGGGACAAAGACCATCGCGGCTTCGGCGTCCGGGTGTTCCCCTCGGGTGAAAAGACCTTCGTCTTCAGGTACAGCACCAAGCATGGGCGAAGGCGCCTCATCACCGTCGCAAAGGTCGGGGAACTTCCCCTCAACAAGGCCAGAGAGAAAGTCGCAACACTCCGGGCGGAAATTCTCAATGGCGCGGACCCAGCTGATGACCGCGCCGCAGACCGCAAGTCCGAAACCTTCAATGCCTTCGCTGACCGCTACCTCAAGGAACATGCGGACCCGAAGAAAAAGGCCTCCTCCGCCAAGGATGACCGCCAGAACCTCAAACGCCATATCCGCCCCCGCCTGGGGTCCAAGCCCATCCCTGCCATCACCCGCGGCGACATTCAGGCACTCCACCAATCCCTGAGTAGTACCCCCTTCGCCGCGAACCGGGTGCTGGCCCTCCTTTCCAAGATGTTCAACCTCGCGGAGAAGTGGGGCCTACTTCCCGACGGAAAGAACCCCTGCCGCCATGTGGAACGCTTCAAGGAGTCCCGCCGTGAGAGGTTTCTCAGCAGAGAGGAACTCACCCGCTTTGGCGGAGTCCTCGATGGCCTTGAGTCTTCCGAAGAGGAAGACCCAAACACCCTTCTCGCCATCAGACTCCTTGTGTTCACCGGAGCGAGGCTGAATGAAATCCTCTCCCTGCGCTGGGAAGAAGTGAGACTTGAAGAGTCTCAGCTGCGACTTGCGGACTCAAAAACGGGCCGAAAGACGATTCGGCTACCAGTGCGAGCGGTGGAGCTTCTTCGCAATCACCCCCGACTCCCGAACAACCCCTTCGTCATTCAGGGGCAGAAGGAGGCCTCCCACCTTGTGAACCTTCAAAAACCCTGGCAGCGCATTCGGAAGAAGGCTGGCCTTGAAGGAGTCCGACTCCACGACCTCCGCCACACCTTCGCCAGCATCGCACTCAGCAGGGGATATTCACTTCCTATGATCGGAGGCCTGCTCGGTCACAGCAATCCATCCACGACTCAAAGGTACGCTCACCTGCAGAACGAGTCCGCTCATCAAGCAGCTCAGGCCACAGGCCTGGCAATTGCAGATTCCTTCAGCAAGGCCCCTTCAGAGTCAGAGACGAAAGGACTCTGAGCGAAGAGTTCTCCCGGGGACACCTTGATCCCCGGGAGTCGTTGAAAATAAATGTCGCAGGCCCCGTTTCGAGTCGGACGGAAATGACCGATATGTGATGACGATGGAACACCATCGACAACATAAGGAACCTGCAATGACCGACATCATGTCACCACAACCCGCTAATGGAACCACCCGCGCTGACGACACATTGTTGTCCCAGAAGCGGGTGGCCACCATGCTCGGCCTTACAACGCGGGCCCTCGAGGCCTGGCGCGCTCGCGGCGAAGGACCAGCCTTCATCCGACTTTCAGTTCGGTGCATCCGCTATCGCAGAGCTGATGTTGAGGCCTGGCTTGCTAGCCGCGAGCATCAACCAACAGCGATTAGTTGAAGCCCGTCGAAATGACGGAAGAGTCGAAACCAACTTACAAATACCTAGTCTCCGTCGACGATTTCATCGAAGGCCCTGGCGCGTCTTGGCTCATCGAGGGGATTCTTCCAGCGGCAGCGCAAGTGATCGTCTACGCCCAACCGAGGGCATTCAAAACGTTTGTCGTGCTTGATATGGTGAGGGCTGTTATTACTGGCGACCCATTTTGTGGCCACGAAGTCAAAATGCAGGGCTCTGCAGTTTATTTTGCCTTGGAAGGAAAAGGCGGAGCGCGGAAGCGGGTTAGAGCCGCGCTCAAAGGCGTTTCCGAGGAAGACCGTCGACGGCTACTCGCAGTTGAATACCC
Source organism: Alphaproteobacteria bacterium (assembly GCA_040381215.1). Lineage (GTDB taxonomy): Bacteria > Pseudomonadota > Alphaproteobacteria > Micropepsales > Micropepsaceae > SZUA-430. Next base: position 22,594 of record JBEIHO010000029.1, read on the forward strand.
CTTCCGAATGCCCGACACCTCGAAGGCTGAGTGGCTTCAGTTGCGGAGCGACCTGAAGAAGTTCATCAAGGATCAGGGGCCGCTTAGGCTGATCGTGATAGACACCTATGCTCGGTTCAGCGAGGTAAACGAGAGCGACTCAACGCCAACAAGTCGACTGCTGCATGAGCTTCAACTGCTGATCGACGAAACAGGTGCTACGGTCTGCCTTGTCCACCATGCAGGAAAACCGACTGGGAAAAGGAACCCGCGGGGGAAAATGCGCGGGTCCAGTGCCCTCTTGGGGGCTGCCGACGCAGTGATTGCCGTAGACCGAGTAGGAGACAGCCTGATTGCGACTCTGATCTGCGAAAAGCAGAAAGACTTCGACGAGTTTGAGCCCTTAATGGTCGAGTTGGAAGAGGTGACAGTGCAAAACAAGAGCTCGGCGGATGGAGCCGAGCCAGAGGTAACCACGCTTCGCGTCAAGGGAAGGGCCTCCGCGGGCGCTGTCAAGGCAGCAAGAGGACTCGGCGGAAGCGATAGCAAGGCGAAGCCGAAGCTCGACACCGCGAAGACTGCAATCCTCAACGCAATCAGCAACGCCGCAGACGGCAAGCAGCACAAAGAACTCAAAGCCGCGTTGGTACCATCCATCGTCAGCGAAGGAACCTTTAGCAAGGCGATGCGGGAGTTGGAGGATGGAGGCCTGATTTCGAAGGCGGAAGATGGGTGTTGGGTTAAGAAATCGGGTTAGTGCAATGGTGCAATTTCAGTGCAAAGTTAGTGCAATGATGCAGTGCAATCGGGCGTTTCTTTAGAAACGCCGATGATTGCACTTCATGCCGGGTTTCGGGTTTTGGATTTGGTTGCCGAAATTTTCGGTCATGGGACAGACACCCCCGTAGCGCCCGCCAGACGCCCGTCCAACGGCATCGGACGATTCGCCACCCCAACGACCCACGGCCAAACCGCCGCCCACCACGCACCCCGTCTCGGTGGTCACGGCGATGACGTTGCCGCCGATGCGGCCCGTACGCATGGCCCGTCAGTGGCGGCCAGAATGGCCTCACAAGTGCCGATGAAGGCCCCGTGGGCCTCGCGCTGAACCCAGGGACACGGCGAGCAGTGCTCAGCTACTGCTGGTCAGGCGCATGCAACAGGGCGAGGGGACTTGCGCCCTTTGCTCGTTAACGAGATCGCTGCAACGTGTACGTCGCGCGCCAAATTTCCTGTGCCTCAGGCGGAGGACCTAACCTTGATTGGTCTATAGCCCTAGAAGGGATGACACCGTGTATGGCGACATGATATTCTCCTTCGACGTCGAAGGAGGCGATTTTGCGCAGTGCCGTCACACCAATAATGTTGATCGCCTTCGTGCTTCTTGGGTGCGATGGATTGAAAGAGAAAACTGTCCAGCAGTCTCTTCAGCACGTGGTCTCTGCCTGTCAACTAGAAGGCATTCGACTTTACAAGCCAACTTTTCCAACTACAGACAATAACTCGAAGTATTATGAGGTCAGCGCCTATACTAGGATCTGCGTTAGAAAACACGGGTACGTATTCAAAGAATCTTTGCCCGGCTGCGCCGGTAACGAGAGCATTAGACTCTGGGAGCACGCTGAGGCGTCGTGCTACCAATTAGAACAGCGATGATGCGAACGCCAGAACAAAGCCGCCTAGCGAACGCGCCGGGGCCTCGTGGTGCGAAACGCGGACGAGGCCCCTGGGCGCTGATTTGAACGGTTCGATCCCACATACGAGCGAAGCACGGCGCGGCTAATGTATATGGGCCAGGCTACTTCGGCTTGTTGACTGCAAGCACATCTTCGGCGTCCCAAACGCCCTCAACCTTCTTCGGGTTTATTTCGCCGACCTTGAACATATTGACTTCGACGTCCATTCCCGGCTTTTCGAGCGGCGTTACGGTGCCCGGCGATGTAATGGTGTTGCTTGAGTAGCTTCCGTTCACGGTCTGCATATTGCCCATAGTGGTCGTCGTGCCCGACAGTGTTCCTGTTGTCTGCGACTGCCCAGGCGAGTAAAGCATTCCGCGACGTGTTCGGTCTTGTGAGCCAGTGATAACGAAATACCTGTAGCCGTTCTGGATCGTGAGGTTGGCTGCTTCGACCAATGTGGCTTGAGCTACCCCTGCGTGGCTGTCGAAGGCGGAACCTTTTCCAGATATGATGGCAGTGCGACTGTCCAGCATGGTGGTGCTCGTGCGCACGCAGCCGGTGGTCACAAGTAACGAACAGGCGGTGATTGCGAGCGCGAAAATTTACTTAGTCAAATGCCCCTCCTAGACTTGCAATGGGAGTGTGATTTTCCCGCCATTTGAGGCGGCAGTCAACGCGGTTGGGCGTTGTTGGCCACTGTATGTCCTCGATTCTGCAGAACAGTTGCCTGTTTGATTAGTTTCCATCAACAAAATGCTCGTAGACGGACCACCTCAGCCGCATTCTGCGACCTCATCTTGCTTCCGCCGCAAAAGTGACCCTTAATTAGCTAGGGACACTAAGGACGGGCGGCTATGAAACTCGAAACCATCGGCAGATTGCTTGCCATCGCGCTTGGCATTGCGTCGGCGGTGTTGCTAGCGCACTCAGGGTTCGGCATCCGCTTCAACGATGAGTTCCTCTTGTTCCTCAAACTGGTGGAGAACACCGTCGGCTTCGTCGTGTTGCCGTTCGAACTTCTTTTGGTTGAACCCGCGATTCGCTGGTTGCGCGAGCAGAGTTTGATATTCGATCTTTATCCCCACTGGAAAAACGTGTTCGTGCTGCTTTGGCTTTTCTTTGCCGCCGAGAAACGCGCGTTCTCGTCACTCTCCCTGCTTGCGGGGAACGAGGGACCACTGGCTGCCGCCCTCGCTGCCTTTCGTTGGATGTGGGCCGCGCTCGTCGCGCTCATCGGCGGTTGCTTTGCGGGTACCGTATCTCTAGACCACCCAGCGGTGCTGTGGTGGGCGGTCGCGGCGTGGTTCCTCCTACGGGGCGGCGACGGCCTGATCTATCCCTTCAGAGAACAAAGAGACCCGGCACGTGCCATGTTAGGGCTGGCCTTCGCTCTACTGTCAGCAGCCCTTGCGCTCGGCTGGGTGGTTCCAGTCACGCTTGCGGGCGAACCACCGCTCTTCTGGTGGGCGGTCGCTGCCTATTTTGCTTATCAACTGGCGATAGCTCTCTTTCTTCTTGCTGTGCGAGCGCCCCTACATCCATGGCCTGGCTTGCTGTATCCGTTCATTGTCGTTGCGGCCGTCTTGGAGGCGCTCGGGCTGCTGACTAGCCCCGCATGGCTCGATTTCAGCGGTTGGCCAAGCCCTGGTCTTGCAAACCTCGCAGCGTTTATCGTCGTCGTGACCGCTTGGTATTTTGTGTGGGCCCTTCTCGTCACCGAGAAGCGCGACAATGCATACCTCGTCCGACTGCTCAGCGATAACTACATGCGCACAGCGTTAGACGTCTTCACCGTGCTCGGCAGCGCAGCTACCATCGTCTACATCGGGCGTGTCTTGGCATGACGGCGCAACACGCCGCCGCCAACTTGCCGAGATGTCTGTCCGCGCCATCCGTTCGTCCGCGCTGACCACCCAAACTCAAGCCTATCTCACCCCCGCTGGCAACTTGCGGCATAAATTCAAACACCAATGACGGTAATCGACAAACACCTCAGATTCGGCGCATCAATGACGCGTCATCCGTTCACTCGAAAGCCCTCGCCAGTGTTGTTCCGCTGTTCACTCTCTGGGGCTGGTGCCAGCAATCGCCTCCTTTGACGCGCGCGCGAAGCAGCATCCAGACTGAGTTGGAGACGGCAACACCGGCACAACAGATGCCGCCAAAGTGTCAGAGCCTGACTTTGACAGATGGTGAGGATGGACGCCGGAAAAGTCGACCAAGCAGGCCCCAGAAATTTGCAAATCCGTTAACTTTTCCACTAGCTGGCTCAGGCCGCAGCTGTGTTAGAAAGCCCACGGTTTCTTTCAAACGCTGCAACCAGCACGGCATGACAGGAGGCGGAAAATCAAGCACCATCTCTCAAAGATGCACTGCCGCCAATTGCGCAGCTGTGGGAGATGACCCACGGGTAGTCTACGCTCCACTAAGTACGCTCCAGCTAAGGTACCGACCATGGGTCAAACCCCTGAAAATGACTACCAAACCGGCTCGGCCGCTCGGCCTAGAACCGTTCGGGAGGACACCATCGAGTACAGCTTCATCGGAACCCTCCAGGGCTTGAAATACGAATATCGCCAGGACATCCGCGACCGTGCCGCGCTGGAGAAAAACTTCCGCGAGAAGTTCGAGGCCCTGAACCGCGTCAAACTCACCGACAGCGAGTTTGCCCGCCTGATGGACGAAATCGTCACAGACGACGTTTTTAAGGCATCGAAGAGACTGCGGGAAATCAATGACTTCACCCGCGACGACGGCACGCCGCTGAACTACACCCTCGTCAACATCAAGGACTGGTGCAAGAACACCTTCGAGGTCGTCAATCAGCTCCGCATCAACACCGATTACAGCCACCACCGCTACGATGTGCTCTTGCTCATCAATGGCGTGCCCTGCGCCCAGGTCGAGCTCAAGACCCTGGGCATCAGCCCACGCCGGGCGATGGAGCAGATTGTCGAGTACAAGAACGATCCCGGAAACGGCTACACGCGGACGCTGCTCTGCTTCCTCCAGCTCTTCATCGTCAGCAATCGCAACAGCACCTACTACTTCGCCAACAACAACGCCCGCCACTTCGCCTTCAATGCCGACGAACGCTTCCTGCCGGTTTATGAGTTCGCCAACGAAGCTAACAAGAAGATCCCCCATCTCGACGACTTCGCCGCCAGCTTCCTTCCAAAATGCGATCTTGGCCGGACAATCAGCCGCTACATGGTGCTGATAGAGAGTGAGCAGAGGCTCATGATCATGCGGCCCTACCAGGTCTATGCCGTGCAGAATATCGTGAAGTGCATCGAGGACGACGCAGGCAACGGCTATGTCTGGCACACCACGGGTAGCGGCAAGACACTGACATCCTTTAAGGCGTCCACGCTGCTCAAGCAGAACGACCACATTCACAAGTGCCTGTTTGTGGTGGACCGCAAGGACCTCGACCGACAGACGCGCGAAGAGTTCAACCGTTTCCAGGAAGGCTGCGTGGAGGAAAACACCAACACTGCCGCTCTCGTCCGCCGTCTCCGATCCGAGGACTATGCGGACAAGGTCATCGTCACCACGATCCAGAAGCTCGGCCTCGCGCTGGACGAAGACAGCAAGCGCAACAAGCAGCGGAAGAAGAACGATCAGCCCACGTACAAAGAGCTGCTGGAACCCCTGCGCGATAAACGCATCGTCTTCATCTTTGACGAATGCCACCGCTCGCAGTTCGGCGAGAACCACAAGGCTATCAAGGAGTTCTTCCCCAAGGCTCAGCTCTTCGGCTTCACCGGCACGCCCATCTTCGAACAGAACGCGTCCTTACAGAAGATCGAGGACACGCAGGCGTCGATGCGAACCACGGAAGACCTTTTCCAGAAGCAGCTCCACGCCTACACCATCACCCACGCCATCGAGGACGGGAACGTCCTGCGCTTCCACGTGGATTACTTCAAACCCAAGGAAGAGGCAGGAAAGAAAGCTCCCAAACCCGGCGAAGCTATTGCAAAGAAAGCCGTGATCGAAGCAATCCTCGCCAAGCACGATGCTGCCACCGCTGGACGCCGATTCAATTCCACACTCGCAACCGCATCCATCAATGATGCCATCGAATACTACGGGCTGTTCAAGGCCATGCAGGCGGAAAAGCAGGCCAACGATCCAGACTTCCAGCCGCTGAACATTGCCTGCGTCTTTTCTCCACCCGCCGAGGGCGACCGGGATGTGATCCAGATTCAGGAAGACCTGCCGCAGGAAAAAGAAGACAACGCCGTAGAACCAGAGAAGAAGAAAGAAGCCCTCAAGGCTATTCTCGCCGACTACAACGCGCGCTATGGCACCAATCACAAGCTCAGCGAATTCGACCTCTATTATCAGGATGTGCAGAAGCGCATAAAAGACCAGCAGTGGCCCAATGCCGACTTCCCGCACGCGCAAAAGATCGACATCACCATCGTGGTGGACATGCTGCTCACCGGCTTCGATTCCAAGTACTTGAACACGCTCTACGTGGACAAGAACCTCAAGCATCATAGCTTGATCCAGGCATTCTCTCGAACCAACCGCGTACTCAACGGCACCAAGCCTTACGGCAACATTCTGGACTTCCGCCAACAGCAGGCAGAAGTGGATGCCGCCATCGCCCTTTTCTCAGGCGAAGCAGCAGGAAAAACAGCTCGCGAAATCTGGCTGGTGGACCCCGCCCCGGTGGTAATCCAGAAGCTGGAGACCGCCGTGCAGCAACTCGAGAACTTCATGAAATCCCAGGGCCTCGATACCGCCCCGGAAGCTGTACCAAACCTGAAAGGCGACGCCGCACGCGCTGTTTTCATTGAGCGTTTCAAAGAGGTGCAGCGCCTCAAGACCCAGCTCGACCAATACACGGACCTCACCGAAGAAAACAAAGCCGCCGTCGAAAAGGTGCTGCCGAATGAACAGCATCGAGGCTTCAAGGGTGCCTATTTGGAGACCGCCAAGCGGCTGAAGGAACAGCAGGGCAAGGGGAAAGGCGAAGACAAGCCCGGCAGCGACGCCGTCGATCAGCTCGACTTCGAGTTCGTTCTCTTTGCCTCCGCTGTCATTGATTACGACTACATCATGGGCCTCATCGCCCGCTTTTCTGAAGCAAAGCCAGGCAAGCAGAAGATGAGCCGCGAACAACTCATCGGCCTTATCCTGTCGGACGCCAAGTTCATGGACGAGCGCGAGGATATCGTCGCCTATATTTCCACCCTTAAGGCCGGGGAAGGTCTCAGCGAACAGGCCATCCGCGACGGATACAAACGCTTCAAAGCCAAGAAAGACGCCGCCGAACTCACCGCCATAGCCGCGAAGCACGGCCTCGCCGCCGACGCGCTACAAAGCTTCGTGGTGGGCATCCTGGATCGCATGATCTTCGATGCCGGCAAGCTCGGCGACCTCTTCGCCCCTCTCGACCTCGGCTGGAAGGCCCGCAAGGATGCCGAACTCGCCCTCATGGCGGATTTGCACCCCCTCCTCACCAGACGCGCCCGCGGCCGCAACATCTCAGGGCTGAGCGCTTATGAGCGGTAGAACGAAAACCACCTTAACGAAAGCTGGTGGCAAACCCGCGCTTGCGCCGAAGCTGCGCTTCCAGGAGTTTCGTCAGGCAAAGGATTGGAATGAGATAACCGGGAATGGACTGTTTGATCAGATCAATGACAGGAATACCCAGCCCGGCCTTCCAGTTTTGGCAATCACCCAAGAGCACGGAGCAATCCCTCGGCACCTGATCGACTACCACGTCTCGGTGACTGAGAAGAGCATTGAAAGTTATAAAGTCGTTCAGGCCAGCGACTTCATCATCAGCCTCAGATCGTTTCAGGGCGGCATTGAGTATTCGCGCTATCACGGTATCTGCAGCCCAGCCTATGTCATTCTTCGTCGACGTGGCCAAGGAAGCGATGACTACTTCAGACACTATTTCAAAACGGACCGATTCATCCGCATCCTCACCAAAAACCTCGAAGGCCTGCGTGACGGCAAAATGGTCAGCTACGCACAGTTTTCAGAGCTGCTGCTACCAGTACCCGAGCCCGCTGAACAACAAAAAATCGCCAAGTGCTTGAATTCGATGGACGAGGTGATCGCAGCGCAAGCGCGGAAAGTTGACGCGCTGAAGACCCACAAAAAAGGTCTGATGCAGCAGCTCTTCCCCCGCGAGGGCGAAACCCAACCCCGCCTTCGCTACCCCGAATTTCAACACGCTGACGACTGGGTGCACGGGGAACTTTCCAGCTGTCTGAAGCAAGTTATCGACTACAGAGGAAAGGCCCCGCCAAAGTCAGAATTCGGTGTCCCACTAATCACCGCAAGAAACGTGAGATCTGGTTGGCTGGATATGTCACACCAGGAATTCATTGAAGTAGACAAATACGAAGAATGGATGTCCAGAGGGGTTCCACAGGCAGGTGACGTACTTTTCACTACCGAGGCTCCTCTCGGAAACGTTGCACTCTACCCCAGAGCGGGAAAGTTTGCAGTGGGACAGCGACTGCTCACTCTTCGAGCTAAACCTGAAAAGTGCCTCCCTGAGTTTCTCTTCCACTCACTGCTATGCCCAAGGATGCAGGATGAGATTGATTTCCATAGTACCGGGTCAACCGCTAAGGGCATCAAATCAGCAGTGTTTGTACGTCTCAACTTCCTCCACCCAAAAGACATAGGTGAGCAGCGGCGCATCAGTGGATGTCTGTCCTCTTTCGACGACCTCATTGCCGCACAAAACCAAAAACTCGAAGCCCTCAAGCGCCACAAACGCGGACTACTGCAGCAGCTATTCCCGGCAGTCGGAGAGGCTGACGGATGAGTGGCATTCGTACTTTCAAAAGCCTGCGCAACGTTGTGACCCGGCTGCGAGACGATCTGAATGATACAGACCTCGTGCTGATTTACGCGTTTAACCGGACCGGAAAGACGCGCTTATCGATGGAGTTCAAAGACGCAGGCAAGCGTAAGAGCAAGAGTAACCGCACGGGGACACCAGATACACTTTACTTCAACGCTTTTACAGAAGATCTGTTCACCTGGGACAATGATCTAGATGGTGACACCGCTCGCCGCCTCCAGATCAATTCTGACTCCACATTCTTCAATGGCCTGAAGGAGCTTGCTCTGGACGAGACGATTGCCAGCTATCTTGACCGCTATGCCGACTTTGACTTCGACATCGACTACACTGCGTGGACGGTGTCCTTTCGCAAGGACAAATCGCAGAACATCAAGATTTCCCGCGGCGAACAAAACATCTTTATCTGGTGCCTCTTTATGGCCATTTGCGAACGGCTGCTCGATGGCCATGTTTCGTATCAATCAAACAAATTTCTGTACATCGACGACCCCATTTCATCGCTGGACGATAACAACGCCATCGCCGTTGCGTGCGACCTTGCCCAAATGCTGCGGCGAGCAGCGAGCCGAAGAGACGCAAAGGGTGTGCTGGGCCCCGTCAAAGTTGTTTTCTCATCGCACCATGCTTTGTTCTTCAACGTGATGTGCAACGAGATTGGCAGATCAAAGGACGGTGAGCCCAAGGTGACACACAAGCGCTACTTCCTGCACCGTCCTAGCGGAGGTGATACCTACAGTCTGCGCGCAACGGGGGACACACCCTTCTTCCATCACGTCGCAACACTTGCCGAACTGCAGCTGGCTGCTGACCCTGTGCGTGGCAAGCTCTTCACATTCCATTTCAATGCGCTGCGCAGCATTATGGAGAAGACCGCATCATTCTTTGGGCACACCGACATCGGGTTCTGCCTCAAAGCCCTGGACAACCAGGAAGATCGGGCGCTCTACAATCGATCCATGAACCTCCTCAGTCACGGCAGGTACTCCATTCACGAGCCGACTGAAATGGGTGACGACAACAAGGAATTGTTTCGACGAATTCTCCGTGAATTCATAACCAAGTTTCAATTCGCCCTGCCCGAAATGCCGGAGGCAACACCAGTAGCCGCATCGATATCAGCACAGCCAACTGGAGCAACCCCATGACCGACACCAATCAAAAACTGGGCAATACGCTCTGGAAGATTGCCGATGACTTGCGCGGGGCAATGAACGCAGACGATTTCCGCGACTACATGCTGTCGCTCCTCTTTCTCCGCTATCTCTCCGACAACTACGAGACAGCGGCGAAGAAGGAGTTGGGCAAGGATTACCCCAATGCGGGCGGCGACAGAAGCAAAGTGCCGCTGGAGCAATGGTATGATCACAATCCAAACGACACGGCCGAGTTCGAAAAGCAGATGCGGCGCAAGGTGCACTATGTGATCCGGCCGGTGCATCTGTGGAGCAGTATCACCAATCTGGCCCGCACGCAAAGCAGCGATCTGTTGAAGACGCTTCAAGCAGGCTTCAAATACATCGAGGAAGAATCCTTCGAGAGCACCTTCCAAGGACTGTTCTCCGAGATCAACCTCAGCTCGGATAAGCTTGGAAAAACCTACACTGACCGGAATACCAAGCTCTGCACAGTCATCCAGAAGATCGCCGAAGGGCTGAACGATTTCTCGACTGGCATCGACGCGCTAGGCGATGCTTACGAGTATCTGATCGGCCAGTTCGCCGCCGGGTCGGGCAAGAAAGCGGGCGAGTTCTACACACCGCAGCAGATTTCCGACATCTTGTCCGCCATCGTGACGCTGGACAGCCAGGAACCGAAGACGGGCGTGAAGAAGAGGCTGGAGAGCGTGTTGGACTTCGCCTGCGGCTCCGGCTCACTCCTGCTCAACGTACGAAAACGCATGACCGACACGGGCGGCACCATCGGCAAGATCTTCGGGCAAGAGAAAAACATTACCACCTACAACCTGGCCCGCATGAACATGCTGCTGCACGGAGTGAAGGACACGGAGTTCGAAATCCACCACGGGGACACTCTGGAGAACGACTGGGACATTCTGCGCGAGCTAAACCCGGCGAAGAAGCCGCTCTTCGATGCCATCGTCGCCAATCCGCCGTTCAGCTACCGCTGGGAGCCGAGCGACAGCATGGGCGACGACGTGCGCTTCAAGAGCCATGGCCTCGCGCCCAAGTCCGCCGCCGACTTCGCCTTCCTGCTGCACGGCTTTCACTATGTGAAAGAAGAAGGAGTGATGGCCATCATCCTTCCCCACGGCGTGCTCTTCCGCGGCGGCGCAGAGGAACGCATCCGCACGAAGCTGCTCAAGGACGGCCATATCGACACCGTGATCGGCCTGCCCGCCAATCTCTTCTACTCTACCGGCATTCCGGTCTGCATCCTCGTGCTGAAGAAGTGCAAGAAGCCGGACGACGTGCTCTTCATCAACGCCGCCGAGCACTTCGAAAAGGGCAAGCGCCAGAACCAACTCAAGCCCGAGCACATCCATAAAATCATCGACACTTACAAGAATCGCACAGAAGAGGCTCGCTACTCCCGCCGGGTGGAGATGGCAGAGATCGAGAAGAACGACTTCAACCTGAACATCTCCCGCTACATCAGCACCGCCGTGGGCGAAGAGGAGATCGATCTGAACACCACGCATAATGAGCTGGTCGAGATCGAAAAGCAGATTCTAGATGCAACGGCCAAGCACAACAAATACCTGATAGAGCTTGGGCTATCGCCGCTGCCCGCGGGCACCAAATAGTAGAACAAGCCAATCAAAGTCCCGGAAGGACGTGACCAAGCGCGACGCATAGATGCGGAGCGGAGTTTCGCTCCTTCTCTCGACCTGTTCTCGCATCCAGAAAACGCAGATGAGGCTTTAGCCAAAAAAGGAATTCGGCGTCCGCACTGAGTTTCTCTCGAATGATACTGAAACCCAAATTTTGAATTTTTTTGTGGGCCACCCACCCCATGCGAGGCAGCAACCTGCCTCGCATTCTGCGGCAAGGGGTTTTATTGTCGCTGCGGTACCCCGGGGGTCTCGAATTTCAAAACAGACCCACCCCCTCGACTTTTCAAGAAAGGCAAGATCTTTTTTCTCGGGGACATATTGAAAGAGGCTGAGACCTCATCTCCATGACTTTAGGCTCATGCATAGGCGATCTACTTTTTCCCCGATCACCATGCAATGAATCCCAACCCTATCCCATTGACTTCAGGGGATGGAACAAACCAACGCATTCGGCAACCGCATCTTGCCCGCGGTGGGAAGTGAGCCTCGTATATACAATTTTCTCCCGA
>JBEIHO010000030.1:0-33080 GCA_040381215.1 Alphaproteobacteria bacterium
GAACGACGCGCGGACTGATCTGTCTAGCGCGCGTCCCCAGCGCATCTGAACCCGACATGCATGAGTGACGTGTCGGGCGTCGAGTGCGAACGCGCCGTCGCCCGAAAGCCCTCGCACACGCCATCGCTGCACAGGAACGATCCACCGCGCTGGACACGCTCGTTCACCGTGCGCGTGACCCCGGGTGCGACCGGATACGTAAGATAAGCCGATGAGGTCCATTCCCAGACATTGCCCGCCATGTCGGTGAGGCCCGACGGCGCTTCGCCGAACGCGCCAACAGGCGAGGTTCCAAGATACCCGTCATCGCCCGTGTCCATGATCGGAAAGACGCCCTGCCATGCATTCAGCCTGAATTTCGCGTCGAACGAGGCAGGGGTCCCGGATCTGAAAACCGTCCCATCCGGCGTTTGGCCCAACTGGGCCGCGCGCTCCCACTCGAACTCGGTCGGCAGCCGCGCTCCATGCACTGCGCAATAGGCGGTCGCATCGTTCCACGACACTTGGGTCACCGGATGATCCGCCTCTGCAGCATCCTTGTGGGGCCCACGCGGATGTTTCCACATGGCGCCTTCCACCATGAGCCAGGCGCCATCGCCCTTGCTGAGCACGCCGGCGCCGCCGAACCTTTCGGCCTCGGTCACATGGCCTGTCTTTTCGACGAATGCCGCGAACTGGGCCACCGTCACGGGCGAGCGGTCCATCCGGAAAGTGGCGATGTCTAGCGTGAATGCAGGCCGCTCATCGCGCGGGGCGCTATCATCGCCGATCTGCACCCGTGCACCGGGTATCTCCACCATCAACGCATCGCGCGTCAGGGGCGGCGGCGAACAGGCGGCGAGCAAAGATGCGACCAGCAGGACCGATCCCGTCCAGCTACCTGAAGCCAGGGAGGACGAAGGCGCCCGCCAGCCTGTCATATCGGCAACTCGAAAGGCGTGCCGCAAACATTGTAGTTCGTAAACGGCCGCGACGGCCATGCCGGGTCCTTCAGGTCCTTCGCCCAAAGGTCGAACGCGTCGTTCAATTCCTTCAGCTTCGCCGGTTCGCTGGCCGCAAGGTTGGTGGTCTCGTTGAGATCGTCCTTCAAGTTGAACAGATAGGTGAACTTGCCATCGAGGCTCTTCCAAAGTTTCCAGTCGCCCTTGCGGATCGAGGCGTGAGGCGTCCGGCGCCAGGCCAGCTGGTCATGCGGTATCCCGCTTGTCTGCCCACGGAGGAACGGCACGAGATCGACGCCGTCGAACACGCGATCGGTTGGCAGCTTGCCGCCCGCCGCCGTCAGCGACGTCGTGAATACGTCCATCGTCGAGACGATTTCGCGATAGACCTTGCCCGCCTCCAGCCGATCAGGCCATTTCACCATGAAAGGAACGCGTGTCCCGCCCTCATAGTGGCTCAGCTTGCCGCCGCGCAGCGGCTGGCAATCGCAGATGCCTTGCACATAGGCCGCGCATCCATTGTCCGACATGAAATAGACGATGGTGTTCCCGCTCTCGCCTGACGCCTCCACCGCATCCAGAATGGCGCCCACCTGATCGTCCAGCGCGGAGATCATCGAGGCATAGACCCGCATCCCCTCGTCCTTGATATGCAGGAAGCGGTCATAATACTTCTTCGTCGTCTGCAGCGGCGTGTGCGGCGCGGTGAAGGCCGTGTAGAGGAAATAGGGCGTGTCGCTCGCTGTATTGCGCGTCACGAACTCCACGGCGCGCTCGCCAAGATATTCGGTAAGATAGCGGTCTTCGTTCTCGACTACCTTCCGCGTCGGACCTTCAAAGATCTTGTTGTGCGCTGTCCGGACAGGCGTTGGGCGTGAATCCGTACCCTCGAGCTCCGCGAAGATTTCGTCTGGGGCATCGGGGTTCATGTAGGACGTCGCCCCCGTAAGCAGTCCAACGAATTCATCGTACCCGCGATTCGTCGGATAGAAATCGTCGTTCGACCCCAGATGCCACTTGCCCACCAGCCCGGTCCGATAGCCAAGATCATTGAGCGCCTTGGCCAACGTGATCTCGCCTTTGGGCAGGCCGAGATTCTGCTCGACATCACGGGCTGGCGGCCCGTTGTTGAACTCGAACCCGAACCGGTCAGGATGCCGCCCTGTGTTTACGCCCGCGCGCGAGGGGGAACACACGGGCGCCGCAGAATACCCGTCCGTGAAGATTACCCCAGCCTTGGCAATGCGGTCGATATTCGGCGTCTGGATCCGCTTGCCACCGTAGGAGGATATGTCGGCATAGCCAAGATCGTCCGCCATGATGACGACGATGTTGGGGTGCTCCGCTTCCGGGGGCCGTTCCGCCGGCGCTGCGCAGGCGGCTGCGAACGATGCGGCAACCGCCGCCAGTGAGAATACCGACCGCATGGCGTCTCTCCGGGGATGCGCGGCCGCCGAATTTCGCGGCGCGTCGTTAATGATCGCAATACGTCGTAGTCACACTATTGTCGTTCATTCTGCGGTCAAGCAAAGGCTGCCAAGTTGAGGCATCCGAGGGGACACCACATGAAACATGGCCTATCGCTCGCGCTTGCCGCCTCGCTTGCCCTTCTTGCCGCATGCTCCGCCGCCGCGCAGCCCGGCGGGCGCCTCGCCCCACGCGCTGCGACGGACGACATGAAAATCCAGCACGACGGCCGCGAGCGTCGCTATCTCATCAGCGACTTTTCCGGCGGCAGGCCCGCGCCGGTGGTGTTCGTGCTCCACGGCGGCGGCGGGCATCCCGAGAATGCACAGAACATGTCGCAGTTCGACGTGATCGCCGCCCGGGAAAAATTCATCGTCGTCTATCCGGGTGGAACCGGCGGCATGCCTGGGGGGCGCCTCCTAACGTGGAACGCCGGCCATTGCTGCGCCTACGCCCTTGAGAACAAGGTCGATGATGTCGGTTTCATCCGCACCATCATGGACCAGCTGGTCGCCTCAGGCCGCGCCGATCCGAAACGCATCTACGTCACCGGCATGTCCAACGGTGCGATGATGAGCCATGTGCTCGCCCGCGAACTGTCAGGCCGCATCGCCGCTATCGGCCCCATCGTCGGGGCCACGTTCGGAGACGAACCGGCGCCGAATGGGCCGGTGGCTGCAATCATCTTCGTCGGTCAGGACGACCAGACGGTTCCCGCCTCGGGAGGCCCGCTGGGCGGGGCAACCAAGCGCGGCGGACGCTCGGCCGAAGACCGCAACGTCGCCCCCGACATCGACCAGGCATCCTACTGGGCGAAAGCCAACCGATGCGCAGACCCGGTCGAATCACGCGATACAAAGGGCAAGGCCGTGGAGCTCCGCTGGGAGAAATGCACCTCCGGCAGGCCTGTTCACTTTTACAGGGTTGCAAACAACGGGCATGCCTGGCCCGGCGGCAAGGCTGGCCGCGCCGAAGCCGACCAGCCGACCCCGGATGTCAACGCCAGCGAGATGATGTGGCGGTTTTTCACCGCCAACCCGAAACCCTGAGCAGCTCCGCCGCGCCCAAAGATGAACAGCCCTGCGGCCACTTTTCCGCCACAGGGCTGGTTAGGGAATTCATGTCTCGCGGGGCGGAGCCGGGATTCCGTCACGAACCGCAGGTGCGGGGTTTTCTCTTGCCGCGCGGCAGGCTAGGCAGGCTCTGGCCAGGAACCGTAGGGGGCGTCTGGCCGTCCGGTCGCCCCGCGACGTTCCAAGTGCAGTGTTCCGGTTGTTCAGGAGTAGACGGCTTTCATGACGTTCAGGGTCCGCCTGCTGCTTGGAGCTGCAGCTCCGCTTGTTTTCACACTTCCCGCCGTCGCCCAGGTGACGATCTCGACCGCCACAACCACGCCGGTCCAGACCGCCACCGCTAGCAGCGGCGCCCCCTCCGACATAACCATCAGTTCGCCATCGGGAAGCATCACGCCCGCCGCGGCCAACACGACCGCGGTGACGGTCAACAGCAGCAACGACATCATCAACAACGGCGCAATCACGTTCAACAACCTCAACGACACCATCGGCGTACGCCTGCTGCCCGGCTTTACTGGCAGCTACGGCGGCAGTGGCGCGATCAACCTGATCGAGGACTATACGCGCGCCGACACCGCCGCTGACACCGATACCGAACTTGACGGCCCGCTTGCGCAGGGAACCAACCGCTACGGCATACTTCTCGATCCGGGTGGGACGTTCACCGGCGACATCCGCATCGATGCGACAAACAATGTCACGACGCCAGTCGGCGGCTCGATCAACGTCGAAGGCAACAGCTCTGCTGGCGTCTCGCTCCGGTCGAACCTTGCTGGAAGCTATATCCAGAACGGCCTCGTTTCCGTTACTGGCACGAACACGATCGGCGTCGACATCCGCGGCGACGTGACCGGCAACATCCAGATCGGCAGCGAACCCGTTACCACAGGCACGGCTGGCCTGGCCGGCGCCACGATCGCCGGCGGCGTCTCTGTCCGCGGCGAAAGCGCGGTCGGCGTGCGAGTTCTGGGCGATGTGGCCGGCGAGTTCATGATCGACGGCTCGATCTCATCAACTGGATTCGCACAGGGCGAGACCAACAACTACGAAGACCCCGATGACGCCGACACCAACAATGAAGGCCCTGATGAGCCTGTAGCGCTTGACCCCGATGACCTGCTCGTCGGCGGGTCAGCCGTCGAGATCCGCGGCGACCTGGCTCGCGGCTTCCTGAACAATGGCGCTGCGATCGGTGTTCCCGACACCACCCCTGACACCAAGGACGCGATCCAGAACTTCGACGAGAACCGCGCGCGCGGCGTGATCAGCACCCTTGGCTCGGCGCCAGCGGTCACCATTCGCTCACTCGACGGCGCCGCAGGCGACGCCATCCTGCTCGGGCGCGTCCGGGACACGGTCATCGACAACCTCGACGACGACAATGACGACAATCTCACCGAGGTCATCGCGACGTTCAATTACGACTACGGGTTCATCAATCGCGGCGCGATCGAATCCAGCGGCGTGAACGTCGGCTTCAACGCGACCGGCCTTCTGATCGCCGGTTCGGCAGACGGCCTGCACTCGACGACAGTCGCAGGCGGGATCTTCAACGGCGGCGGCATTGCAGCCACATCCTTCGAGGCGAACGCCAATGCGGTCGTGATCGGCGCGGGCGCCACGACGCCGCAATTCGTCAACAATGGCTCGATCACCGCCACAGCCAACACCCAGACAACGCACGACTCCTATGGCGTGCGGATCGAGGCCGGGGCGGACATCAGCGCCGTGACCAACAATGGTCTGATCCTGGCCAGCGTCGACAGTTTCTCGGGCGACGCCATCGCCTTCCAGGACCTCTCCGGCTCGGTCGACACCTTCGTCAACAACTCACGCCTTACCGCCGGCTTCTTAGACGACAACCTTACCGATACCATCACTGACGGTACGGGGCGCACGATCGCGCTCGACCTGTCACACAGCGCTGGCAACGTGCTGATCACCCAGACCGACGCAATCGACAATGCGCGGATAATTGGCGATGTGCTGACCGGCGTCGGCTCGGACCGCTTCGATCTGCTGTCAGGCCAGGTAATCGGCGACGTCAATCTGGGCGCCGGAGCGGGCTCTGACACACTCAACGTCTCGAGCGCCTCGCTGAGCGGCAACGCGATCTTCGGCGGCGCTGGCGCAAACGTCTTGTTCAACGACGGCCTGATGGCCGGCGACATCACGCTCGGCAATACATCCGGTGCGCTGTCGTTCACCAACAACTCGAACTTCCTCGGCGATATCACCCGCACAGGCGGCGGCGCGATGTCGCTCACAGTCGACAACTCGACCGTAAACAATCTCGCCACGGGCACACTGAACCTCTCGTCGATGTCGCTGGCAAACAACGCCCGCATCGGCATTGCTATCAATAACGCGCGCATTGCCGGCAACATCCCCAACTTCAACATCTCCGGAACGGCAAACATCGGGGCTAACACCCGGTTCAATCCGCTCTTCGATCAGTTCACGAACCAGACCTTCACCCTGCGCATTATCAACGCGGGCACGATCAATCTGGGCGGCCCGCTCTCGGGCATGATCAATGCCACTGGGCCTTTCCTCTACAACGCCCAGCTGGTTCAGCCGAACCCGAATGCGATCGATCTTGTCCTCGAAGTGAAGGATTCGGCCGAGCTTGGCCTCAACAACCGGCAGTCTGGCGCTTATGGCGCCGTGCTCAGCCTCATGGAGGAGTCCGACACGGTCGCCTCGGCCCTGACCACGCCCACCACGGCCGCCGAGTTCCAGCGCGGCTTCGCCGACCTGCTTCCCGCCAACGACGCATCGGTGCTGCGGGTCCTCGCTACCAACGCCTCCGCCGCGTTCGGCGCCACCGCCAACCGGCTCGACATGATCTCGAACAAGCCGGATGCGCCCGGCGGGGCATGGACGGAAGAGTTCGGGGTTTACCATACGGCCGACGCCAGTGCAGACTCCGTCGGACTTTCCGGCGGAGGTTTCGGTGTTGCGGCCGGCCTCGACCTGATCTCGACCGGCACCGCGCTCATCGGCACATTCCTGTCGCTCGAATCCGTCGAGATGGAAGAGGAAGACCGCAGCTCGGCCCCGCTCAACGTCTCGCAGACATCGATCGGCGCCTATGCGGGCTGGGTCAACGGCAATCTCGCGGTCAACGGCGCGGCCTCCTACGGCTTCATCGATTTCTCGTCCGACCGTGAAATCGCGGTCGGGACACTGGCCGAACGGCTGCGGGGCGAATGGACAGGGTCGAGCTATTCCGCCTCAGGCCGGGCCACCTACACCGTTCCGCTCGGCTGGCTCGATATGAAACCCTTCATTGGCGCCGATTACACCGGGTTCCAGCAGGACAGCTATCGGGAGACTGCTTCCTCGCTCGACGACCTCGAAATCATCGCGGGCGACAGCGACGCCTCACTCGCAACCGCCTCCTACGGCCTCCAGCTCATCGGCAATTTCGGCGGCGACGACGCCTACACCTTCCGCCCGGAGATCTCCGCCGGCTATCGCAGCATCCTCAACTGGGACTCAACGCCTGCGACGCTCGCCTTCGCGGGCGGACCTACGGGCTCAACCTTCACGCTCAACCCTGGCGTCGAACCGGAAGACGCAATCGTCGCCGGTCTCGGGATCAACATCGACAGCCAGTTCCTGAACGTCAAAGTGGGTTACGACACCGAGATCTCCGACGCAGCGACGACCCACTATGGTTCGGTGACGCTGCGCCTCGCATTCTGGTAGAACTCGAGGCACGGGCAGGAAACGTTCGCGAGATGACCAAGCTCACGCGCCGCACTCCTCACGCCCGTCTGTTCACAGGTGCGATTGCCTGCCTGCTGGCGTTCGCATGCGCTGGCGGCCCGCCACCAGACGTCGGACCGGTGGCGCCCCGCGGCGCAACGCCTGTCGGGTTTTCCAGCGGCATCCGCACCGAAACACGCGACTTCGACTTCAACAAGGAAGGTGCGCCCAGGGCTGTGAGCGCCATTGCCGATCGCACGATCGACATGCTGGCACTGTCGGGCGGCGGCGCCGGGGGCGCTTATGGCGCCGGCGTTCTCGTGGGGCTCACCAATGCCGGCACACGGCCGCGCTTTGAGATCGTTACCGGCGTCTCCACCGGCGCCCTGATCGCGCCGTTCGCCTTTCTTGGCTCCGATTGGGACGACAAGCTGACGCAAGCCTATGGCGGCGAGGCCACCGACAAGCTGATGCAGGCGCGCGGCCTCGGCGTGCTGTTCGATGTCGGTGTGTTCGACGGCAAGCCGCTTCGCGACCTCGTCGAGCGCTTCGTCACCGAGGAACTCGTCTTCGCCGTCGCGCGCGAAGCCTCCAATGGCCGCATGCTGCTCGTCGCGACGACCAATCTCGATCGCGAGGAAACCGTGCTCTGGGACATGGGCGCCATCGCCCGGCGCGGCGGCCCTCTGGCGCGCGACCTGTTCCGCCAGGTGCTCGTCGCCTCCGCCAGCGTGCCCGGCATCTTCCCGCCCGTGATGATCGAGGTCGAAAAGGACGGTCAGCAGTTCAAGGAGATGCACGTCGACGGCGGCGCCTCGACACCCTTCTTCATCGCGCCGAAATCCCTGATGCACCTCGACGAGGCCTCCGCCAGCCTGCGCGGCGCCAATGTCTATGTCATCATCAACGGACAGATGGCGTCTGCGCCGCGCTCCACATCGAACAACACGCTGGACATCGCCGCACGCAGCTTCACCTCCGTCCTTAACCAGATGACACGCACCGCCATCCTGCAGACCGACGACTTCGCCAGGCGAAACAGCCTCGGATACCGCTTCAGCGGCATCCCCTCCGACGTCGAGTTCGGCGGCTCGCTTGCCTTCGACAAGGTGAACATGAGCGCCACCTTCGACTACGGCATGCGCTGCGCAACACGCGGCCAGGTCTGGCTTACCGAAGAACTCGCCGCCGCCCGCACGCGCGAAGACGCCGACCTGAAGCCCTTCGCCGAAGCAGACTGTCCGCTTATTCCACGCAGGTCCGGCTAGCGCTGGCAAGCCCGCGCCCTTGCCCTTCACAACACACCGTCCGATATCTCCCGCAAAAGCGGAGAAATCATCATGGCCGACCTCACCGAACTTGGCCGCATCGCGCTGAAGCGGCCCGACCTCTTCCGCCAGCAGTGCTACATCAACGGCGAATGGGTCGGCGAGCCGACACATGACGTTCGCAATCCCGCAACGCGCGGCGTGATCGGCCAGATCCCCAATCTCGGCAAATCAGACACCGAAGCAGCCGTCGCCGCAGCCGCTGACGCCCTGCCAAAATGGAAAGCCGAGACAGCCGCCGCCCGCGCGAAGATCATGCGCAAATGGAACGACCTGATGCTCGCGCACCAGGAGGATCTCGCGCGCCTGATGACGGCCGAGCAGGGCAAGCCGCTCACCGAAGCTCGCGGCGAAATCGCCTACGCCGGTGCCTTCCTCGAATGGTATGGCGAGGAGGCCAAGCGCGTGTATGGCGACCTCATTCCCGCGCCAGCCGCCGATCGCCGTATCATGGTGATGAAGCAGCCGGTCGGTGTTGTCGGTGCGATCACGCCATGGAATTTCCCCGCCGCCATGATCACCCGCAAGGTCGCACCCGGCATCGCAGCCGGATGCACCGTCGTGCTGAAGCCATCCGAACTGACGCCCTATTCGGCACTCGCCCTCGCCGTGCTGGCGGAGGAAGCCGGCCTGCCGCCAGGCGTGCTCAACATCGTCACTGGCGATGCCGACCCCATCGGCCGCGTCCTCACCGAGGACCCGCGCATCGCGAAGTTCACCTTTACCGGCTCCACGCCCGTCGGCAAGAAACTCGCCGCGCAGTGCGCCGGCACGGTGAAGCGTGTCTCCCTCGAACTCGGCGGCAATGCGCCTTTCCTCGTCTTCGATGACGCTGATCTCGAAGCTGCCGCCAGCGGCGCGATCATTTCGAAATTCCGCAACACCGGCCAGACCTGCGTCTGCGCCAACCGCATCTATGTGCAGGACGGCGTCTACGACGCCTTCGCCAAACTCCTCGCCGAGAAGGCCGGCAACCTCATCGTTGGCGACGGCCTTGCCGGCGTCACGACACAAGGCCCACTGATCAACGAAAAAGCTCTGCAGAAGGTCGAAGCCCATGTCGCCGACGCCCTCGGCCACGGCGCACAGGCGCTCACTGGCGCGGCGCGCGACAGCCATGGCGGCACATTCTACCAGCCCACTGTCCTGCGCGACGTCGCTCCCGACGCGCTCCTCACCCGCGAAGAAACCTTCGGTCCGGTCGCGGGCCTCGTCCGCTTCAAGTCGGAAGCGGACGCCCTGCGCCTCGCCAATGACAGCCGCGCAGGCCTCGCCGCCTACGCCTTCACACGAGACCTCGCCCGCTCCTGGCGCGTCAGCGAAGGCCTCGAGTACGGCATGGTCGGAATGAACACCGGCCTGATCTCAACCGAAGTCTCACCCTTCGGCGGCGTGAAGGAGAGCGGCATCGGAAGAGAAGGCTCGAAATACGGGATCGACGAATATCTCGACTTGAAAGCCGTCTTCGTTCAGCTCTAGCCGGCGTCCGCAGGCCTTCCCTCGTCCTTCGTGGCTCCTCTGGACGAGGGCGAGGCTCACCAACCTTGCAACGTGAACTCCTCCTCCGCATACGCGAAGTATTCCGCCAATATCGCCTCACGATCATCCAGGAACAGAAGCGTCGCCTCACCCTCCGCCAGACGGGACAGCGCATACCCCAACCCGGACAACGCCGCCGCAGACAAGCCCAGCGACGCCCCCTCGCCGCCTCGCGGCAGGGATCGCGCACGCGCGTCAGAAATCCTGCCGGAGCCCGATCGTTCCGAACAGTCCGCGTTCCTGCGTCATCACCAGCGGATTGCTGCTGTCGGTAAACTGCCCGCCCAGCTCGACATCAAAGAAGGTCGACCGGTTGAGATTCCACGACAGCGCCACCGACCCACGCGCCGACGTCTCCTCCGACGATCCATCCTTCCGGTTCCGCTGGTCCACCCGCAGCTTCGTGTTGAGCCGCAGGTCGCGCAGGATCGGATAGCGCATGTTGAACTGCAGCGTCTGCTGCTCCAGCGTTATCGTGTCGACATAGCGCACACCGGCGATGAAGATCGCGCCCTCGGTGAACACGTCCGACGCCACCAGCTGACCTGAGTAGTAGTACTCGGTCCCTGTGGTCGGGAACGCCTCGACACCTCCCGACGCCTTGGTAGCGGAAACGTTCGTCGCTATCACATCGACATTGATCTGCAGGCTTTCGGTGATCGGACGTGATACGCTGACCGACGCCGATCGCGAATACGCCGTCCGGTCCTGCGCCAGCTCGTAGATTTCTTCCTCCGGATAAGTGGCCAGCAGATCGTTCGGATTCTCGACGCCCTGGCCGATGATCGCATTCAGCGTTGTCAGCATCGGTGAGCGGCGATAGTCCACGGCAACCGAGATACTCGACTCATCCTCGAACCGCAGCGAGCCATTCAGCAGCGCCAGGTTGGTCTGCCCGAAATGCAGATCGTAGTCGTAAACTCCGTAAGCCGTGAACAGCGGGTTGAAATACCTGAACTCCCCACCCACCGCCTTCCGGTCGACCAGGTCGCCATAGGTCTGGTCAACATAATAGACAGTCGTGTCCAGGGCATCCGCGATCATCGCGAAGTCGACGCTTCCGCCAAAGAACAATCGGTCCGTGTTCACCTCAAGATCGCGCGAGGATTGAACCGGATAACCGCCCACCACGTTGAGCTTGAGATTCTCCGTCGCCTGGAAACTCAGCAGGCCGCCATCGAAGCGACCGAAGATCCCTCCCGTATTCCGCGTCTGGCGCCCGATACGCATAGCCGTGTTCAACTCGCGATCCGACACATCAATGTAGAGCGTGCTGACCGCCCCCTCATCGCGCTGGGTGCCAGCGCGAAAATCGTCCCGGAACACGCCGGAGAACCGCAACAGCCCTTCAGTGCGATCATTGCCAACCGTCAGGTTGATGTCGGCGCCATACAGAATCTCGTTGAGGTTGGTCCGGTTCTCCTCGATCGGATCCGGATTGACCTCCGGCCCGCCGACCACCGGCACATCCTCGAACAGGAAGCCACTCTCGTCGCGCTGGTACAGCATCGACAGGGAGCCTGAGAGCTCAGCCTTGACGCTCGAACTCGTCACTGTCTGCGGTCGGCCTTGTTCATCCAGCTGGCCCGGCCTGACGGTATCCGGCTCCTCGCCGAGCAAGGCCGCCAACCGCTGCCGCACACGCGCAGCATTCGGATGGTCCGGATAGCGCGCGATGAACGTCTCGTATTCAGCCTTCGCGTGAGCCAGCTGCTTGTTCCGCTCGCGCGCAAGCCCAAGTATCTCCTGCGCCTCCGGCGTCGCCGAACTCTCGGGCTGGCCCAGCAGACGTTCGGCAAGCCTGATCGCCGCCGCATTGTCGCCAGTCGCCAGCACGTCACGCAGTTCCTGCAGCAGCCCATCGGACACGGGATCAACAGGAAGCGCCGAAGGCTGCGAACTCGTCCCCGATCGCGCAGCCAGCCACGCCTGATAGACCCGCTCGCGCTCCGACCGGTCAATCCGTGCGATCCACGCTTCGGGATAGGCCGTCGCGACCTGTGGCAGAACCTGTTCCGCCTCCATCCGCGTCGCGAACATGCCCAGCCGCAACCGCGTCCACTCGACCCCGTTTTCCTCGGAGGTGTACTGGTATCCCGCGAACTGCCTGAAAGCATCGAGCTGTTTCACCTGTCCCGGCGGCAACACCTTGCCGCGTTCGGAGAGCAGGTTGATGGCGTAGTTGCCGTTCGGCTCCAGCGCCTCGGGCACTGACTGCGTCACAGACAGGATGATGTTCGATCCGGGCGCAGCTGACGCCTGTCCACTACCTTCCGGGACACATCCATCGCGACCCGAAACGGTGACCACGAGGCGCGTCGCCGTCCTGTCCGGCTTCACATCCCAGTTGGCGTCATGGTCGAACTGCAGAACCAGTGTCGGCCCGGCCGGATCCGACACGTCATAGGTGATACGCTGGATGCCAGCCACCTTGCTCGCTGGCGGCCGCAGGCTTTCCGTCGCCAGTGCGGTCGACAGCGAACCACGGCTGAAGTTCAGCGGCTGCACCCCGATACGCAGCTCGCGCCCGCCACGATCCGGAAAGTGCGACACGTAGCGGACCGGCACATTGAAATCGATGTTCACCGTCGCACACGCGCCATTCTCCTGCGCAGTCACACGCGAGAGAAACCGGTCTGAAATCGTCTGCCCATAGCTCGACGGAGCGAGCTGACTCGCCATCGCGACGAACACGCTGCCCGCCAGCATCGTCCGTACCCGCAGTGCCCGAACGCGCGCGCGCACTCCGCCGATCTGCTCGGGCCTCGCACGCTTCTGGTCCTTCACCGTCATAACTATACTCCGTCCCCCGCGCCTCCCGGCGTAGCGTCAGTCCCTGTGGCTCCCCAGCTATGAAAGTTCCCGGCCGCAAGCGGCTCCCATCAGTCGAACGAGCTGTCAGAAACCCGGTGGTTCGAGTTCCGCCGTTGGGCAATCGTCGTCATCGTGCTGTCCGTATAGGTGTGGCAGGCCCCCTCGCAGTCGCGCAGCTCGGCGACCGTATAGCGTGTCGAAGGCGTTCGCGTTTTCTGGTGCGCGTCGGAATCGTAGTCGTTCGCGTGACAAGCCGCACAATCTGGCTGGTAGGCCGGGCTGGGCCAGGCGACCTGCTGGGCGTTGTTGCGATGGCAGTCTGTGCAATCCAGCGCCGCACGGTGCTGGCCCGGGTATCCGGCGCTGTTGTGGGTGTAGCGCACGGTCGTCCAGCCGGTGGTGCTGTGGCACTCTTCGCAGGGCAGCATGGTCACGAAGTGGTTCGCCGGCTTGCCTGTCGCGCCTGTTCCATTGTGACAGCTCGCGCACGATCCGGTCACAGCCGAATGGTCGAACGTCGCCGGCACCCAGGCCAGAGTCGAATGGCAGTCGCCGCACTGGGCGTTCGTCGCAATGTGCGCAGAGGGCTTTCCGGCAGCCACGGTCCCGTTGTGACAGGACGTGCAGGTTCCGCTCACTGCGTTGTGGTCCACCCGCACATTCGCCCACGCCGTGCTGACATGGCAGTCGTCGCATGTGTTGGTCGAGGCAATGTGGCTTGGCGGCTTGCCTGTCGCCTGTGTGCCATTGTGGCAGGTCGAGCACGACCCCGTCACAGCCGAATGGTCGAACTGCACGTTCGTCCATGTCGTCGTGTTGTGACAGGTGTCGCAACCGGCCGTCGTCACGATGTGATTGGCCGGCTTGCCCGTCGCCTGAGTCCCGTTGTGACAGGTCGCGCACGATCCCGTCACGCTCGCATGATCGAACCGCACATTCGTCCAGTTCGTCGTGTTGTGGCAGCTGTCACAGCCCGCCGTCGTTGCAATGTGGTTTGCTGGCTTGCCTGTGGCGCTCAATCCATTGTGGCAGCTCGCGCAAGCGCCCGTCACGCTGGCATGATCGAACCGGACGCTCGCCCAGTTCGTCGTGTTGTGACAGGTCTCGCATCCTGCCGCCGTAGGGATATGGCTTGCCGGCTTGCCCGTCGCCGCCGACCCGTTGTGACAGCTCGCGCACGAGCCAGTCACATCGGCATGGTCGAACCGTACATTGGTCCAGTTCGACGTGACGTGGCAATTGTCGCACGTTGCGTTTGTCTGGATGTGGTTCGCAGTCTTGCCCCGGGCGACGGAGTTGTTGTGGCAGTTGGCGCACGTCGCTGTCGCCGTCGAGTGATCGAAACGAACGCGAGACCAGCTTGCCGTAACGTGACAGGACTCGCAGTCCGCATTGGTCGGGATATGCCGGAAGGGCTTGCCCGGCGCGATCGTATCGTTGTGGCAATCACGGCATTGCGTGGGCAGCGCCTGAAACTTTCCGTTCGTGTGGCAGCTGTCGCAACTGACTGACCTGTGCGCCCCATCCAACGGGAAGCCTGTCGAGAAGTGATCGAACTGGACGGTGACTTCATCGGGCGGATCTTGCGCATGAGCGCGATCGACAACATTTGGGGTCAGCAGCACGAGAATGGCGATCGCGAACGCCACCAGCGCACGCACGGCGGTTGTGACGAATGGCAATACGCTGCTGTCCAGACGGCGGTGGGCCATCGAACCGTTCTCGCAATCAACGACAGCGCCCAGTAATCCCACCAAGGACCACCTATTCCTCTGTCTACGGATGACACAATGGCTGTACCGAAATTTAATTCGTGACTCCTCTCGTTCTGGAGAAGTCCTCGGTCGTGTGGCAGCGCTCGCAGGCCGTACCGAACGAACCCCGATGCTTGTCATCAGCGACGTGGCACGTGATGCACCGGGTTGAGATGTCGATCTGACCCGTCACGGGCGTGCGGTGACAGCTCTCGCAATCAGCCTGCTTGTGCTTGCCGGTCAGCGGATAGTCGGTCTGGGTGTCGTGGTTGAACGTCCAACGCATCCACTCCACTGGGTTGTGGCATGTGGAGCAGTCGGCGCCGAACCGCCCGTTGTGGATGTCCTGCTTCTGGTGACACGAGCCGCACACCGGATCGGCGTCCAGGAAAGCGGGGCTGGTATGACATTGTACGCATGTCAGGCCGTCATGCTTTCCGAGTAGGGGGAAATCCGTCAGGTCGTGATCGAAACGAACATTGGTCTTCCAGTCCGTTTCGCCATGACACTGGCCGCATCCATCACCAAGTTGGCGCTTATGCGGATCATCGTCACGGTGACACCCGATGCAACTCGACGGCGGCGCCTTCACATGCGTCGGCTCCTTGTGACAGGAGGCGCATGTCGCTGAAGAATGCTTGCCCTTGAGCGCAAAGCCAGCGTCCCGCTCGTGCTGGAACCGCACATTTGTCCAGCCCGTCTCGGCGTGGCAGTCGGCGCATTTGGGGCCAAGCAGGCCCTTGTGCGTGTCGTCCTTCTCGTGACACCCGCTGCAGGTCGTCGGCGGAACCCAATCCTTCACCGGCTTCGTGTGGCAGCTCTCGCATTTCACGGACGCATGCTTGCCCTTCAAGGCAAAATCCGTCTTCGAATGATCAAACGTAACGTTCGTCCAGGAACGCGGCGTATGGCAGTCGGCGCAGGCTGTTCCATTCCTTCCCCTGTGCGAGTCATCCTTGGCGTGACACCCGTTGCAGGTCGTCGGAAGCGGCGCGTCGAGACCCTTGGCGTGGCACGACTCGCATTTCGCTTCGGCATGCTGGCCAATGAGCGCGAAGCCGGTCCTTGCATGGTCGAACGAATCGACCTTCCAGGCAGTTTCCTTGTGGCATGATGCGCAGTCCGTCCCGAACTTGCCATTATGTGCGTCGTCCTTGGCGTGACAGGAGACGCACGTCGTCGCGAGGTCTTTCCACTTTTCGTTGACGTGGCAGGCGGCGCACTGGGTGCTGGCGTGCTTCCCCTTCAGTGCGAAACTCGTCTTGCCGTGGTCGAACGATACGGTCTTCCAGCTCGAGACCACATGGCACGTGGCGCATGCTGTCCCCAACTGGCCCTTGTGGGGTTCGTCGGCCTTGTGACAGCTTGAGCAGTCCGTGGGCGTCTTCGCATGTTTCACGCCCTTCTGGTGACATTCTGCACACGTTACCCGCGCATGCGCGCCCAGCAGCGGCATATCGGTAAAGCGGTGGTCGAACGTCTTCTCATCTAGAATGACCAGGATCGCATTCCGTCCCTCATGCTCGACATGACAGGTCTTGCACTCCTTGCCGGCCACCAGAGGCGAGCGGCCGTGGAAACCCCGCTTGTTCGTTACATCGAAGGCCGTTTCCTTGTGACAGTTCAGGCACTTGGCTGGCTGCCCAGCCTTGTTGAACGACTCGTGGCAGACATTGCATGTCGCCTCGAGTTTCTCGTGCGCGCGCGACAAGGGCCCCGGTGAAACGAGGCGTTCCAGCGGGTTTTGCGCCATGGCCACAGGCGCCGCCATCAACGCGACGACGCCGAACAAGGCGATCAGCAGGGCGCGGATCGTCGGCATCCGGGGCTAGTAGAAGTGCACGGCCACGATGTGGATGCCGGCCGCTACCAGCATGAGAAAGAAGAGCGGCATATGCACGATGTGCCATAGCGCAAACAGCCGCTCGAAGAATGTCAGGTACGCGGTGTGCCGCAACTCGTGACAGTAGGTGCGCACCAGCAACGCGCCGTCCCGCTTCAGTCGTCTGGCTGCAACCTTGCCGCCCGGGGCCGAATCCATGCGCTTCGCCCCACGCGCGAGCGCTCGCAACATCTTGCGGCGAGCGATGGTGATCCGCGCTGACGTGGCGAGGGCGTAGCCGAGCGCATCGAACACATTCGGGCGCGGCTCGTGCAGTGTCTTCTCGAGCGCCTCAGTGATGTCCGCAACCTCGGAGAAATCCCGACACAGCGTCTGGCGCAGCAGCGCCGTATCCTGCGCCATCGCTTTCACTTCGGCTTTCTTGCCTTTGAGGTTCCGATGGATTCGCACATACAGCATGCGTCCAAACAGTCCGCTGCCCGCAACAATCAGCATCGTCACTAGGGCAACAGCAGCATTAACTGAACCGGTCCTGAATCCAGCATGAAACAGAATGAAAGTCGGCGCGAGAATCCCCAGCGCCATGTGCAGATGGAACCAGCTGGGAACGCTGCCGAGGAAGGCAAGCTTAGGGTAGCGCTTGCGAACGGGATAAAAGAGCAGGAGGCCCACACAGGCCACGCCTGCAATGCCGAGCCAGTACCCGACGCCGACTTCGGCCTCGATCTGCAACTGTTCCTTGAACACGAATCCGAAGGACAGGGCAGCGGCAATCAGCGTCAAATAGAAGGGGAAAATGCGAAAACCGGCCTTCGGCTTTCGGGCGGTGGCTGCGAGGGCAGCGGTCCGCGGCGGCTCTGGAACAGGCCAGTCCAGCGGAGAATTCGCGACGGCTTTCAGCGGAGGTCGCAGCTTCGGTTCATCAACGATGTCTCGGAGGACCAGCGCTGCACCGCGCCGCGAACCGTGGGGACCCTGCACTGAATACTCCGCGCACTGATGATGCGCTCCCCAGTGATCGCCTCATGACACGCTCGTGCTGTGATGAAAAGTCTGCAGTCATGAAATAATTCATAGGTTTCGGGACTGGCGTTTTCTTGCGCACGAGTCCATTAGTGCGTCGCTGGGGCGCGCATCACGACGACATCGATTGTTGTCGCATTGTAGAGTGCGAGCCTCCCTTGATCAGCGAACTCGGACTTTTCGCTCTTTTCCTTGCATTGATGGTTTCGATCGCGCAGGGCGTCGTACCCTTGTGGGGTGCTGCGCATGGCAAGACGCGCCTGATGCGCTTCGGCGCTTCGGCGTCGATCGCGCAATTTGCGCTCGTTGCATTTGCATTCATTTGCCTCGTCTGGGCGTTCGCGGGTTCTGACTTTTCGCTGAAAGTCGTCGCCTCGAATTCGCACACGCTGAAACCGATGTTCTACAAGATCTCCGCCGCGTGGGGGCAGCATGAAGGTTCCATGCTGCTCTGGGTGGTCGTCCTCTCCGGCTTTGGCGCGGCAATCGCAGTTTTCGGGAACAACCTGCCCGCCACGCTGAAGGCGCGCGCCCTTGGCGTGCAGGGCCTGATCGGCGTGGCCTTCCTCGCCTTCATCCTGTTCACCTCGAATCCCTTCGCGCGGCTTCTGCCTGTTCCGCTCGAAGGAATGGGATTCAACCCGCTGCTCCAGGACCCCGGCCTCGTGATCCATCCGCCGATGCTCTATCTGGGTTATGTCGGCTTCTCGGTTGCCTACTCCTTCTCGGTCGCCGCGCTGATCGAGGGCAAGGTGGACGCCGCATGGGCGCGCTGGGTGCGGCCCTGGGTTCTCGCCGCCTGGTGCTTCCTCACCATCGGCATCATGCTCGGCAGCTTCTGGGCCTATTACGAACTCGGCTGGGGCGGCTGGTGGTTCTGGGATCCGGTCGAGAACGCATCCTTCATGCCGTGGCTGATAGGCACCGCGCTTCTGCATTGCGCACTTGTGGTCGAGCGGCGGCATGCCCTCGTCAACTGGACGCTGCTGCTGTCGATCCTCGCCTTCACACTGAGCCTGATCGGAACCTTCCTCGTCCGATCCGGCATCCTCACCAGTGTTCACGCCTTCGCCGTCGATCCCGCACGCGGCGTCTTCATTCTCGCGATGGTGATCGCAGCCTCCGGCGGCGCGCTCACGCTCTACGCCCTGCGTGCGCGTCAATTGCAGCAACCGCCGTCCTTTGCGCCGATTAGCCGGGAAGGTGCGATTCTCGGTAACAACTTCCTGCTGCTCGTCGCCTGCGCTGTCGTCTTCCTCGGCACTTTCTATCCGCTCGTGATCGACGCACTCTCCGGCGACAAGATCTCCGTCGGCCCTCCCTATTTCAACATAACTTTCGGCCCGATCATGCTGGCCGTCACTGCGCTGATGGCCTTCGGGCCCATGATGCGCTGGCGCAGCGATGCCGCAAAGCCTGCAGGAAACGCCATGCGCTTACCGATGGCTGTCGGCCTCGTCGCCGGTCTCGCATCAGGAATTATCGGACAGAGCCTCGAGGGCGGACTCGGCATCGGCTTTGGCGTATTTCTCATCGCCGCAATGGCGCGCTGGATGCAGGCTCGGCTGCGCATCGGACAGGTGAAGCCCGAGCAATCGCTCTTCCTCGCCCGCGCCTTTCCGCGATCGACCTGGGGCTTCGTCATCGCCCATTTTGGTTTCGCAGTTGCCGTGCTCGGCATCACCGCGATGTCTGCGTGGGAGAAGGATTCCATGGCGTCCCTCCGGATCGGAGATTCGACCAGGCTGGGCACGCGGTCCTTCACGCTGACGCAGGTGCAGAATGTGAAAGGCGCGAACTACGACGCCCAGCGCCTGACTTTCGCCGTCTCTGACAATGGCGTTCCCGAAGAAGCAATGGTCAGCGAGCGGCGCTACTATCCGGAACGCGACGCCGTCACCACCGAGGCGGGCATCCGCATGGGCTTCCTGTCGAACCTCCACCTGACCGCGGGCGAGGACAATGGCACGGGCGCGTTTGCAGTACGTGTCACGCATCACCCTCTAGCGATGTGGATCTGGTCCGGCGCCCTGCTGATGGCGATGGGCGGATTCGTCTCCCTGTCGGATCGCCGCTTTCGTGTCGGGGCTCCGCACAAGGTGCGCGCGCCGGCTATCCCTGCAGTTGGGGGAGTTGCCGCATGAGCGACGTGCCGCAATCTCGCGCAGCGCTCCCAGCCTGGGCCGCCGTGATGCCTGTCGCAATCCTGCTGATCATCGGCGGCTTCTTCGCCTGGGGCCTTACGCGCAATCCGGCCGAGTTGCCCTCGACCATGATCGACCGCGAAATGCCTGACTTCGCGCTCACCCGCCTGACGCCGGACCGCGAGGCGCTGACCAAGCAGGACCTGATCGGCAGGGTCTCGCTGGTGAACGTGTTCGGCTCATGGTGCTCAAGCTGTATCCTCGAACATCCGCAGCTCGAAGCGATCGCCGAGTCGAAGCAGGTCGCGCTCTATGGCGTCGACTGGCGCGATCCGCCGGGAGCGGGCGCGGCGTGGCTCGCACGCTATGGCGACCCCTATACAAAGACAGGCGTGGACAGCGACAGCCGCCTTGCCATCGACCTCGGCGTCACCGGCGCGCCAGAGACCTTCCTTGTCGATCGCGAAGGTCGCATCCGTTACAAACAGGTCGGACCCATCACGCCCGATCTCTGGGCCGATACGATCCTTCCCCTCATCCGCAAGCTGGACGCGGAGCCCACATGAAACGCCTGATTGTCGCCCTCGCGCTTGCGACGTCGCCCGCCGCGGTCGCCCATACACCTCCGGCAACGTTCACGCCCGAAGTGGAGTCGCAGGCGCGCGAGGTGGGCAAGTCACTGCGTTGCGTCGTCTGCCAGAACCAGTCGATCGAGGAATCCAACGCGCCGCTGGCGTCGGACATGCGCCGTCTCGTTCGCGAGCGGATCGCGGCAGGTGAAAGCAAGGACGCCGTCATGGCCTACATGACCGATCGCTATGGCAATTTCGTCCGCCTGCAACCGCCGTTGCAGATGGACACGCTACTGCTATGGTTCGGGCCGCTTCTGCTTCTCGTGGTCGGCGCGGTTGGCTGGTTTGCCTACCTTCGCCCGGCTGGAAAACACGACCTCGCGCCCGTTCCGCTCAGCGATGCTGAGGCCGCCGAGCTGGCGCGCCGCATGGAAGCAGGAGGCAAGGCCTGATGCTGTGGTTTCTCATCACGCTACTCATGGCTACTGCAATCGCCGCCACATGCTGGCCATTCCTGCGCCGCAACCGCATCGCCGACGGCGCGAGCGCCGACATCTACACGTCACAACTGAACGAGATCGCGCGCGAGGAATCGCTGGGCCTTACCTCAGCCGACGACGCGCGCATGGCACGCACTGAAATCCAGCGCCGCCTGATCACGACGACAGACGAGGCCGCAATCCGGGAGGACGCAGACATGACACTGACCGACCGCACCACCTTTATCGCTGTCGCCGCCTCTATGGCGATCGGATCCGCCATTCTCTATGGCATGGTTGGCTCGCCCGGTGTCGGCGCCACGCCGCAGGCCCCCATGATGGCCGCATCGGGCGGCGGCATGCAGGTCGCCGACGCCAGCGCGGCCGGCGATCAGATCAGCGTGGCGCCCGTCGACGAGATGATCTCCAGCCTCGAGACGCGGCTCGCAACCGAACCAGGCGACGTCGAAGGCTGGCGCATGCTCGGCTGGTCGAAGTTCAGGACCGACGACTTTGCAGGCGCCGCCGCAGCCTATGGCCGCGCCGTCACTATCGCCCCGAACGACCCAGAAACGCAATCGGCCTATGGCGAGTCGCTTTCGCGCGCCGCCGGCGGCCTGGTCACCGATGACGCGGCAGCCGCACTGCGGGCTGCCTACAAGGCAGACCCTGCCGACGCGCGCGCACGCTTCCTGCTCGGCCTGAAGAAGCAGCAGGAAGGCAAGCCGGCCGAGGCGCTGAACGACTGGCTTACCATGTTGAAGACGGCCGAGGCCGATGCGCCATGGTTTGACGAGGTGCGGGGTCGTGTCGTCGAGCTCTCTCTATCTTCCGGAATTGATGTTTCCGCCCGGCTTCCGGCAGCGCGCACCGCTGTTGCGCCGATGGCGGAGCGGCCTGCCGGGCCTACGACGGCTCAGGTCTCCGACGCCGAGGCCATGTCGCCTCAGGACCGGCAGGCAATGATTGACGGCATGGTCTCGCGCCTCGACGCGCGGCTGCAGGCAAACCCGGCCGACCTCGACGGCTGGCTCCGCCTCATCCGCGCGCGCCGCGTGCTTGGCCAGGAAGACCAGGCGCTTGCGGCTCTGGCGAAGGGCAAGACCATCTTCGCAGCCGACCCCGCCGCGCAGCAGCAGCTCGCCGCAGTGATGGCTGAAGCGATCACTGTTTCCTCCAACTAGACGGAGCTGAAGCGTTGCTCGAAACCCTGTCGGGACTGCTCGTCTATGTGATCCCCTTCGGGATTGGCCTCCTGATCTTCGGCCTGTCGCAGAGACGCGCGTCCAAGCGGGCCCAGGAAACCTGGAACGAGTCGGTGGAGGCGGGACTCACCGAACCGACTTCACTGCATCCGCAGATCGACCTGTCTTTGTGCTGCGGCTCGGCAGCGTGCGTCACGGCCTGCCCCGAACACACCGTCATCGGCATCATCAATGGCAAGGCGGCGGTGGTCGATCCGACAGCGTGCATTGGTCATGGCGCATGCGCAGCCGCCTGCCCGACCCAGGCGATCTCGCTGGTGTTCGGCACGGAGAAGCGCGGCGTCGAACTGCCGGTGGTCTCGCCAACCTTTGAGACGGATGTTCCCGGCCTCTTCATCGCGGGCGAACTCGGCGGCATGGGCCTTATCCGCAACGCTATCAACCAGGGCGTACAGGCGATGGACTCCATCGCAAAGCTGTCCGGTATGAAACGCGGCGACCGGCTCGACGTCCTAATTGTCGGCGCGGGACCGGCAGGATTCGCGGCGTCGCTGGCGGCCAAGGACAAGGGCCTGCGCTATCGCACGATCGAGCAGGAGACATTCGGCGGCACCGTCTCGCACTTTCCACGCGGCAAGCTGGTGATGACCGCGCCCGCGAAACTCCCGATCATTGGCAAGATGCAGTTCCGCGAGGTGCAGAAGGAGACGCTGCTCGGCTTCTGGAACGAGGCGCGGGAGAAGGCCGGCCTCGAACTGTCGTACGAGGAGCAGTTGCTCGGCGTGGACAGGGATGGCGACGGCTTCATCGCAAAGACCTCGAAGAGCAGCTACAGGACGCGCGCCATCCTGCTCGCCATCGGGCGTCGCGGCACGCCGCGAAAGCTTGGCGTGCCCGGGGAGAACCTGTCCAAGGTGACCTATCGCCTTGCCGACCCCGAGCAGTTCGCCGGCAAGCGCGTGCTCGTGGTCGGCGGCGGCGACAGCGCGCTCGAGGCGGCGGCGACAGTTGCCGAGGAGTCCGACGCCATCGTCGACCTCTCCTACCGCGGCGACGCCTTCGGACGCGCCAAACGCAAGAATCGCACGCGCGTTGATGCCGCCATCGCGTCAGGCCGGCTGACCGTACGGCTTTCTTCGCAGATCGTCTCCATCACCAAGCCGGCGGTGACACTGAAAACGACCAGCGGCCCGATTGAACTACCCAATGACGCGATCATCGTCTGCGCCGGTGGCGTTCTGCCTACGGATTTTCTGAAATCACTCGGCGTTTCAACGACGACAAAGTTCGGACAGGCCTGACCCCGGCAGCGATCAGATCGCGATGCCATTGGCCTCCAGCACGTCGATCGCCGGTTTGAGATGCTTGAAGTATCGCCGCCAGCGCCCGACGGAGGTTGCATAAAGCGGCTGGCGCACTTGCGATGAGCTTGCTGTCGCGACCGGGGCCGCATTCTCGTGAAAGTTCACGCACTGCTGCTCCCACGCCAAACCGCAGAACCCGATCAGTCGCCGGGCTTCGCGTTCAATGTCCGCGACGACGTCCTCGTAGGCAACCTCGGTGAACTGCTCTGGCGGCAGCGCCTGCCGGAAAACACTGATCAGGCGGTCGAACCTCACATAGTAGTCCGCCGTCCAGACAAGGTCCTGCGCGTACCCGTAGTACGAGTATCCGGTGGCAAAGAGCTGGCGGTAATTGCTGAGGATCGTATCCAGGGGATGGCGCCGCACGCAGACGACGCGTGCACGAGGCAGCGCGCGCAGGATCAGTGGCACATAGAAGAAGTTGAGCGGCATCTTGTCGACGAATTTCGGAACGTCCTGCCCCACCACGCGTCGCGCGCGGGAGACGTAGGCTTTTCCCAGTGCAGAGAGGTCAAGCCTGTGGCCCGCGGCAAGCGTTGCAGCGTTCAGCACATAGGGCGATGGCGTCCCGGCTCGGCGCTTCAGTTCCAGCGCGAAGTCGGACAGTTCGCCAGCGGACTTGACCTGCGAGTGCTGCGACAGGATGCGGTCGACCAGCGTCGTTCCAGTGCGCGGCAGTCCGACAATGAAAACTGGCGAAGGATCCGTCCACCCTGGCGCGATTGCAAT
Source organism: Alphaproteobacteria bacterium (assembly GCA_040381215.1). Classification (GTDB taxonomy): domain Bacteria; phylum Pseudomonadota; class Alphaproteobacteria; order Micropepsales; family Micropepsaceae; genus SZUA-430. The sequence continues at coordinate 23,993 of JBEIHO010000030.1, forward strand.
TCCCTCTCGTGGGTTGACGGTAGCCGTAGCTGCCTCGAACAAAGTCGCGGTCGCTGCGATGTCATGACCTGACTCCGCTCGCTTCGCGTCTTTGGCGCGGTCGAGCCACAGCATGGCCGCGTCCAGATCGGAAAGGTCTTCCGCCGTTTTGGCAAGCGCGTGCCCGATGTTGAGACGATCGCCAGCGTCTGTCAGCGTTGCAAATAGCGCTTCGAGTTCTTGCCGATGGTTGGCTTCCGGCGTCTGTCGCGTCATGAGGACGAGCGCGGACCAGGCGCGGATGTCGCGCGGTTCGATCGCAAGCGTCGTGCGATAGGCGTCCGTCGCCGCCTCGAAGTCGCCCATAAACTGCAGCCCCGCACCTAGATTGTACCAGAAGGCGGCATTTCCCGGTTCGCGCGTCGTCGCATCGCGATAGAACGGAACCGCGCGCTCATGCAGTCCAAGTCGGCTCAACACGACGCCAATCGTGTCCAGCGTGCGGGGCGACTGGTTGCCGGTTGCGATCGCGCTTTCAGCCTCAAGCAGGGCATCCTCGCGCCTCGACAGAGCGACCAGACTCCTTGCCTTGTCTGCATGATGGCGTGCCGTTGCGGGTCCGACCCCGATTGCCTTGTCGAACAGATCGCAGGCCCTTGCGTGGTTCTCGTGCTCGGCCGCGATAACCCCGAGGAAGTACCAAGCGTCAGCCACGCGAGGCTCGGCCTTGAGGATTTCCATGCAAATAGCATGGGTTTCGCGGTGCCGCCGGTGCGCAAGATGGTCTGCGGCGATCCGCATCGCAATGTCGATTTGGCTTTTCACGGGTAGTCCTCGCGCGGCGATCGCCAATCAATTGAGAAGCTATGGATAAATCGCAACATCCTAGGAAAACTTACTCGCCCGGAACCGATTTACATTGAAGATCGAAATAACCTCCGGTCCAGTCGCATGAAGGCAGGCGAGGGTTCGCGGGCCACTGGTTAGCGCGTCGGGAGACTACAATGCCAAGAGCACGACTGCTGAGCACCACAGCGCTCTTCACCTTGGCGCTTGCGGGGATCGTCGCCCCGCCCGCCATGGCTCAGGTCCAGCCGCCGGAAGACAGCGACGTTGTGATCGTGACGGCGACCCGGCGCGAGGAGAACGTCCAGGACACCCCGCTCAACATCGCCGCAGTCGGCGGCGCGCAGATCGAGGAACAGGGCTTCACCGACATCGCGGATGTGCTCGCTTATGTGCCCGGCATCAACGTCGTTGATCGTGGCGGCCGCCAGGGCAACCCCATCATCGTGCGCGGCCTCAACGCCGACCCGATCGGACCGGGCGATGGCAACAATGACGGCGGCGGTACGGTTGCGACCTATCTCGGCGAGATTCCGATCTTCGTCGACCTTAAGCTGAACGACATGCAGCGCGTCGAGGTCCTGCTCGGGCCGCAGGGCACGCTCTACGGCGCAGGCACGCTCGGCGGAGCGATCCGCTACATCCCGAACCGTCCGAGCTTTGCCGGCAACTCGCTGCAAGTAAGAGCCGAAGCCTACCAGTATTCCGAATCCGACAGCATCAGCACCGACGCAGGCTTTACGGCCAACTGGGCAGTCACGGAAAATTTCGCGATCCGCGGCTCGATCGACAAGTTGAGCGACAGCGGTTTCGTCGATCAACCCTTCGTCGTCCTGCGGCCTGGCGTGTCAGAACCTGACGTGTCCCCGACTGCCCTGCCGTTCTCGGCGAACCTGCGTCGGGTTGAGGACGTGGACAGCGAGGACGTTCTCTCCGGCCGTCTGGCTGCGCGCTGGGAACCGTTCGACTGGCTCGACGGAACGCTCACCTATTATTACCAGGACGCGGAAATCGGCGGTCGCCGCATTTCGAGCGCGCGCGGCGTCCTCCCGAATGTGGGCCAGTATGAGAACACCAAGCGGGTGCTGGAGCCTAACGACCTCAAGAACGAGTTGCTCGCGCTCGAAATCTCCGCAGATCTGGGTTTTGCCGAACTCACCACGGCAACGGGCTTGAGCAAGTATTCCGAACTCGGCCAGCGCGACCAGACCGACCTGCTGATTTCGCTGGAATACAGCTACGAGCTGTTTCCGACGTTTACGGCATTCACGCGCGAGGAAGGCGAGGAGGAGCGGTTCAACGAGGAGATCCGTCTTGTCTCCACCACCGAAGGTCCGCTGAGCTGGATCGTAGGCGCCTTCTACAACGAGTTCGACTCGGTTGGCTATTCGGCTGAGTTTACGCCGGGCTATGCGGCATTCGCCGGGTTCAACCGCCCGGACGATCTCGAATACTACTCACAGTCACGTATAAACCTTGTCGAGCAGGCCCTGTTCGGCGAAATCGGGTACGACATCACCGACGCGATCACCCTGACTGTTGGCGCGCGGGCCTACGAGTACGAGCTGAAGGAATACAGCGCGGTTGATTTCCCTCTGTTCGATCCTGCATTTGTCGCTCCGGGTCTCGATCAGATCGGCAATCAACCCTTCGATAGCACCCTTGGCCAGCAGGACGACGGCGTGCTCGGCAAGGTCAATATTGCCTGGGATGTGAACCCGGATCTGCTGCTCTACGCAACGGCGAGCCAAGGCTACCGAATCGGGAACTCCAACGGCCTCGGAACCTGCGGACCATTTGACCCGAACGCCCCGCAAGGCGCTTGCGCGCTTTCGCCCGGCCAGCAGTTCGGACCCAACCCGGGCGACATTTCCTCCCGGGATGAGCGCCAGTACACGGCCGACAGCACGAACAACTATGAAATCGGCGCCAAGTCGACCTGGCTTGATGGCGACCTGATCCTGAACACCGCAGTCTACTTCATCGAGTGGGTCGACCCGCAGGTCGCCTCCGCCACGGTGAACGCCTCGATTCCAATCACGGTCAACGCCGACGGCGCGGAGTCGAAGGGCTTCGAACTCTCCGGCAACTGGCAGGTGACTGACCAGCTGAGCGTGCGCGGCAGCTACAGCTTCACGCAATCCGAGCTGACGGCCCCAGTGCCGGACCTGGTGCGCACGATCACGCCGCCCGGCTTCGCGACGGCGTTCGAGGATGGCCAGTCCGGCGATCGCCTGCCGGGCTCTCCCGAAAACCAGTTCTCGATGTTTGCCACCTACGAGCAACCCTTCATGGACGGCGAGCTGCTGTGGAATTTCGGCTATGCGTGGCAGGATGACATCCTTTCCCGCGCCGGAGGCCGCGGCTCGAGCCTGACGCTTGACGCCTACGGGCTTGCCAACGCTTCAGTTGTCTACGACGCTGGCGACTGGAAGGCGGCGCTGTTCGCCAACAACGTCTTCGACGAGTTCGCCGAGACAGGGGTTACGGGCACAGCCCTTGCCAACCAGACCGTAGCCGGCGCGTCCGTGCGTTCGTTCTACACGAACATTGCACCGCCGCGCGCCATCGGCGTGCGGTTCAGCTGGGACATCGAATAGCCGGACCTGCTTCGACCGGGCGATCCCTGCTGATTGCCCGGACGAAGCGACGGCGCACGACCCCCGCCATCCCGCAACGCCAGATTCTGATGCACCGCAGCGTGACTGACGCACGATTTCCGCCTTCTATGCTGAAAAGCAGAGAATCCGGGGAGACCAATGAAGCGTCCAAACCTCTGGCTGGCGGCCTCCGTGCTTGCCATTGCAGCCTGCACGTCGACGCAAACCGCAGCGGATGCTCCAGCAACCCTGGCTGGCGTCAGCGCCGACCAGCTTGCGGGACAGGGTGTCTACAACAAGTTCTGCTCCGCCTGCCACAATGGCGGCGACGAGACAGCGCCGGTGCTGGATGAACTTCACGGTCTTGGCCGCGAACGGATAAGCGCTGCGCTGGCTCCCGGCGGCCTCATGGCCCTGCAGTCCGGCGCGATCAACGCGCAGCAGCGCACACAGGTGATCGCCTTTCTGTCCACGCCTGCAAGCGCCACGCCCCAGTTCGCCAACGCGGACCTCAGCACCGACCCGACAGGACGCAATCGCAGCGCCTATGTCGAAGGCATTCCCTATCCCGCGCGCCGGATCCGCGACGAACGCGACAGCGCCGATGGTCCGCGACCTTCGGCCTGGCCGGCGCCCAGGCTTGGCGACGGGCCATTCGAGTTCGAATCGTGGGAACAGCGTGATCTGCGCGTGTCTGTCATCGCCCGCGGTCTGACATCACCGCGGGCGATCGAATTCCTGCCAAGCGGCGATGTTCTGGTCGCAGAGCGCGCGGGAAGTCTCCGTATCATCAGGAATGGCAAACTCGATCCCGCGCCCATTGCCGGCACACCCAAGGTGGCCGTACTCGGAACCGCAACAGGCTTCATGGATGTCATCCTGCATCCGGACTTCCGGAGCAACGGACTGATCTACCTGTCGTACCACAAGCCGGCGCACGGGGAGTACGGCAATAACGCAATCTTCCGCGGACGCTGGAACGGCACAGAGATCGTCGACGGCAAGGACATCTTCGTCGGCGACGATGTCGATGCGCTCTACACCAAGATGGCATTCGGACCGGACGGGAAGCTCTACTTCACCATCGGCTGTCCGGGAGTCGGCACGGACGAGTCGATCGGCCGCGCCCAGGAGCCCGACGACTATGCCGGGAAGACGCTCCGGCTGAACGACGACGGCACGTTGCCAATAGACAATCCGTTCGCAGGCAAGGCGGGGCACAATCCCGAACTTTACACGATAGGCCACCGCGTCAATCTTGGCATGACGCTCAACCCATGGACGAAGGAATTCTGGGTTTCCGAGCATGGCCCGCAGGGCGGCGACGAGATCAACGTGCTGAAGCCCGGCCAGAACTATGGCTGGCCGCTGGTCAGTGACGGCCGCTACTACTCTGGAACGAAGGTCTCGCCAGTACCCTACAAGGAAGGGCTGACGCGTCCGCATATTTCCTACGTGCCGTCGATCGCCCCGGGCGGGATGCTGTTCTACACCGGCGACAAGTTTCCGGCGTGGAAAGGCAACTTGTTTGTCGGGGCCATGCGCATGAGCAACTCGCCCCGTACGGGCCATCTCGAGCGGATTGTGTTCAACGAAAAATGGGAAGTCGTGCGCAGCGAGATGCTGTTGTTCGACCTGCATCAGCGCATCCGGGACGTCGAACAGAGCCCCGACGGGTATCTCTATGTGATCACCGACGAAGGCGCCGACAGCGTACTCATGAAGATCGAACCCGGCGCGCCAAAGCCGCAGCCTTGAGGCTCCGCGCCAGAACCGTGGCGCCTGTCGGGATCGAACACACTTTTCGCAGGCGCCCCGCAGGTGTTTCGAAGCCAGTCTGAAGTCGGGACGAGTCCGAACGGCATCCTGTCAGCGACAGGATCATGTACCACGAAGTGCCGGACAGTTGGGTCGAATTCAAAGTCTCAACGGCCGAAAGGCCGGAGACTAATTCTCCCTGGCTGGGGCGCAGGGATTCGAACCCCGGAATGGCGGTACCAAAAACCGCTGCCTTACCACTTGGCGACGCCCCAGTGCAGGGAGAGGGCGGAGAGTTATGCAATTCGCGCGCGGAAAGCAACTGCCCGGATCGGCCCTGTTTTGACGCAGTTTCGCTCGCATCGGCCGCCCGGATCGACCGGATTTGGCGGTGTTTTTCCGGCGTTGCGCGCCAATCGGAAAGCCGCTATAGGCCCCGCTCCGTCGGAGTATAGCTCAGCCTGGTAGAGCGCTTGCTTCGGGAGCAAGAGGTCGTTGGTTCGAATCCAGCTACTCCGACCAGGTCAGCTCCCGCCCAATCAAATCGTTAACGTTGCCGGCATTACGGCGGTGACGAACGCGTGCATTTGCGGCTAAGGCTGGCTGACGGCCTGGAGACCTGCATGCGTACTTTCCTCCTCACCTTCCTTGGCGGCCTTGCGGCGCTGGTGGTGTTCTTTGTCCTGATCCCGCTGATGCTGCTGATGTCCTTTCTGCCCTCGGGCGAGCCACAGCGGGTGCCAAATGCCGTGATCGAGGTCGACCTGCGCCGGTCGTGGCCTGACCAGCCGGCGGCGGATGCCCTCAGCGCGGCGTTCAGTGACGTGTCCTTTGTCGAGGTCCTGCTGCGGCTCAATTCGGCGGCGAGCGATCCCGATGTGAAGGGCGTGTTCGTGCGGGCGCCGGAGATCGACCTGGGCTCATCGCGTGCAGAGGAGCTGCGCTCCGCCTTCCTGCGGCTGCGGGCAGCCGACAAGTTCATCATCGCGCACACGCAGGGATTCCTGGCGAGCGGCCCCTCGTCCTATCGCGCGATCTCGGCGGCGAGCGAGATCTGGATGCAGCCGGGCACGTCGTTCGAGACGCCGGGGATCACATTCGAGACCTTGTTCCTTGGCGGAGCGTTCGCAAAGTTCAAGGTCGATCCGCAGATCGAGCAGTTCTACGAGTTCAAGAACGCAGCCGACACTTATAAGCGCACGAGCTATTCCGAGCCGCACGCGCTGGCGATGACGGCTCTGGCGACAAGCGTCTGGGGACATTCGATCGCCGACATCGCGGCGGACCGCAAAATTCAGCCTGCGGCGCTGCGCACGCTGCTGGAAGCAAGTCCCTATTCTTCGGAACGTGCCGTGGAGCTGAAGCTTGTCGACAAGCTCGGCTATCCAGAGGAAGCAGCAGCCGCCGCGCGTGAGCGGGCGGAAGGCGAGCTCGTGGCCATTTCGGATTACCGGGGCCAGCCGCGCGATGGGAAGGCTGTAATCGCCATCGTTGGCGGCGAAGGCGACATCGTCACGGGCGGCGGCGAGTCGGGTGACGTGTTCGCGATCGGGACGCCCATGTTTGCGTCGGATCGCGTTGCGGCGGAGCTGATGGAGATTGCAAAGAACGACGAGATCAACGCTGTCGTGTTCCGCGTCGACTCCGGCGGCGGATCGGCGACGGCTTCGGACCAGATCTGGAACGCCGTGAAGAAGGTACAGGCGTCGGGCAAGAAGGTCGTTGTCTCGATGGGGTCGGCGGCGGCGTCGGGCGGCTACTATGTGGCGGCGAGCGCAGACAGCATCGTCGCGACGCGCTCGACCATCACCGGATCGATCGGCGTGTTCGGCGGCAAGTTCGCCATTGCAGATGGGTTGCGCGAGTTCGGGATCAACCCGGCGTCCGTGGGCATCGGTGGAGAATTCGCCGGAGCGTATTCGACCGAGGACTTCACGCCAGCGCAGAAGGCCAAGCTGCAGCAATCGCTGCAGGGCACGTATGACCGCTTCACGCGGCTGGTGTCGGAAGGGCGCGATCTGCCGCTGCAGAAGGTGCAGGAAATTGCGCGCGGGCGCGTCTGGTCCGGCGAGGACGCGCTGGCGCAAGGACTGGTCAACAAGACCGGCGACCTGATCACGGCGATCGAGGAGGCGCGCAATCTCGCCGGCTTCACCGAGGCCGATGGCGTGGACCTGCGCATGAACATCCACACCTCTACGCCGTTTGATCTGATCGCCAGCACGATGACGGCGGCGAAGGCGGGGGCATCCGAGGGCCAGGTGCTCGGCGCGGTTGCGGGCGTGATCGGGCGGCAGCGTGCGGAGGCGCTGATCTCGCAGCTTCGCGCGGTCGGTCAGGCGCCTGGCGCGAAGGTGTGGATGGCGCCGGTGGTGGAGCGGTAGGGGCGCGAGTTTCGCGCGTTGCGACTTTGTTTAACCCGGCGTCGGACACACGCCCTCCTTCAGGCCGGCATGGACCGCCTGTGGTTCTGTCGCTCTGGATCTCCAGATCGATGAACGCCCCGGGGGGCGCGGGATGCCCCGCGTGATTGGCGTCTCCGCTTGTGGCGGAGCTGGCGGCAGGAAGAGGTTCGCCCCCGGCAGGTGCTGGACGGCGGCCCGCGCGCTGCGGCCTGCATTCCATCCGCTTGGCGGCGTTGAGGCTGCCGGCGTACGGGCCGGCCTTTTCAGGACCAGTTCCCGTAAAAAAGCCTCGTCTCGCTGGCTCGAGAGGCTCTTCACGCTCGCCTGCATCCACACCGCGCCGTTTAACGGTTATCGGCCGCCCTCCAAGCGGGAGGGATGCGTGCAGTATTTCACAGGTCTGGAGGTAGGGGACGGAGGTGTCGGGAATCGGCTGGTTATGGAGGCGTTGGGACGGGGCGAGACACTGCCTGCTTGGCAGGCGGATGTCGCAAGTCCGCGCCTCAGCAATCGATGCGCTCAATGCTTCCATTGCGCAGGTGGAAGCAGGCGTCTTGGGGGATGTCGAGCCTGAGGGTCTGGTCGCGGGCGAGTTGGGCGAAGAGGCCGCGCAGGATGCGGCCGGAGACGCCGTGGGAGATTGCGATGATGGGGTGGTCCGTCGCGACGGCCTCTTCAAGCCAGCTTTGAAGGCGGGTGTTGAGCGCGTCCCAGCTGTCACCGCCGGGGGCGTTGAAGAACCAGCTCCAGCGGTTGGGCCCGGCGTCATAGTCGGGGACCCGTTCGCGGATGTCGCCCTTCAGCATGCCGTCCCATTCACCGAGGCTGATCTCCGCAAGACGCGCGTCAGTTTCGATGGGGGACGCGAAGCCGCCATGTTCGCGGATGATGCGGGCGGTGTGCTGGGTACGGCCGAGGGGCGAGGCGATGATGCGGGCCTCTTTCGGCGCAATGCGGCCGAGCATCTGCCCGAGGCGGCGGCCCTGCTCTTCGCCAAGCGCGGTGAGCGGGGAATCCTTCGCACCCTGGATGCGGCCTTCGGCGTTGAACGCGGTCTGCCCGTGTCGCACCAACCAGATCATGCAGCGTGATAGCGCGTGGCGAGATTGAACGGGCCCTCTGCCGTCGCCCTGCCCGCTTCGACCAGATGGATCATGTGCGCCAGAACGGAATGGGCGGCGGGCGCGTGGAGGCGCGCGTCGACGTCCTTGTAGATCACCTTGACCATGTCGGGGATCAGCGTGTCGCCGGCCTTTAGGCGGGCGACGATGGCTTCCTCGCGTGCGCGGCGATGAGCGACATAGGCGTCGATGAAGGGATTGACGTCCTTCACGGGCGGCCCGTGCGTGGGCCAGAGTGTGCTGAAGTTACGCGCGCGGATTTTTGCGAGGCTGCGATAGTAGTCGCCCATGTTGCCGTCTGGCGGCGAGATGACAGTGGTGGACCAGCCCATGATGTGGTCACCGGAGAAGAGCGCGTTCTCTTCCTTCAGGGCGTAGC
>JBEIHO010000031.1:0-32321 GCA_040381215.1 Alphaproteobacteria bacterium
GCCCGAGATATTCTGCAGGAAAAGCAGCGGGATGCCGCGCTGGCAGGCCAGCTCGATGAAGTGCGCCGCCTTCAGGGCCGATTCCGAGAACAGGATCCCGTTATTGGCCAGGATCGCAACCGGCATGCCCCAGACATGCGCAAAGCCGCAAACGAGCGTCGTGCCATAGAGTTTCTTGAACTCGTCGAACACCGACCCGTCGACAAGCCGCGCAATCACCTCGCGCACGTCATACTGCGTCGACAGTGACTGCGGCACGATCCCGTCGAGTTCATTGATGTCATAGGCAGGCTCCACCGGGTCGCGCATCGCGACCTCAGGCCTCTTCTGCCGGTTCAGCGTCGTCACGATGCGCCGCGCGATCGCCAGCGCATGCGTGTCGTCCTGCGCATAATGGTCCGTCACGCCGCTACGCCGGGAATGCACATCGGCGCCACCAAGGTCCTCGGCACTGACAACCTCGCCAGTCGCCGCCTTCACGAGCGGCGGCCCGCCAAGGAAGATCGTGCCCTGGTTGCGCACGATCACCGTCTCATCCGACATGGCCGGCACATAGGCTCCGCCCGCCGTGCACGACCCCATCACGACGGCAATCTGCGGAATGCCCGCAGCCGACATGTTGGCCTGGTTGTAGAAGATGCGCCCGAAATGCTCGCGGTCCGGAAAGATGTCGGCCTGGTTCGGCAGGTTCGCCCCACCGGAATCGACAAGATAGATGCAAGGCAGGTTGTTCTCGCGCGCGATCTCCTGCGCCCGCAGGTGCTTCTTCACGGTGACAGGATAATAGGTGCCACCCTTGATCGTCGCATCGTTGCAGACGATGACGCACTCCTGCCCCTCGACCCGCCCGATGCCGGTGATCATGGATGCGGCATGGATGTCGCCCTCGTACATCCCGTAGGCCGCCAGGGGTGACAACTCGAGGAACGGCGTCCCCGGATCCAGAAGCCGATTGACCCGCTCCCGCGGTAGAAGCTTGCCGCGCTCGACGTGGCGCTGGCGCGAACGCTCGTCACCGCCAACGGCAGCAGCCGCAAGCCGCGACTGCAATTCGTCTGTCAGACGCGCTGTCGCGGCTGCATTCGCCTTGAAGCGCTCATCGCGGGTTGAAATCGCACTTTCCAGCCGTGACATGAAACATCCTGAACGGAAACAATCGACCTGCGAAACAGGCCCCGAGTATTGCGCTTCTTGTTGGTTTTGGGAAAGCTCAATGCAAGACAAAAATGAACGCGAGGGAACGCAAATGGAAGCCTTTCTGCACGACCTGTCCTGGGTCCCGCCGCTGCGCAGCGACCTCCTGACCCATGTTTTCAATGGCTTCACCTTCCTGGGTTACCTGCCCTTCTTCCTGATCTTCCTGCCGATGGGCTATTGGCTGGGTGACAAAGGGGTATTTACCCGCCTGGTCGTGCTTGTCGGCATTGTGGCCCTGACCAATTCCTTCCTGAAGGACCTGTTCCAGGATCAGCGCCCCGACCTGCAATTCGCCATCGACAAGCGCGTCGGGGAATCCTTCGGCTTCCCCTCCGGGCATTCACAGATTGCGGTTGCCATGTGGTTATGGCTGGCGCTCGAGGCCAGGCGAACCTGGGTCTGGATACTCGCCGCAATCGTGGCCACAGGCGTATGCTTTTCGCGTCTCTATCTTGGGGTCCACGACGTGGAAGATGTGCTGGGCGGCGCGCTTCTGGGCGTGGCCACCGTCGTGATCTATGCCGGGTTCCTGTCGCCGGAGTTCGAGCGGCTGCAGAAACTCCCCCTCGTGGTGTGGCTGGTTGCGATCGCAGCCCTGGTCCCGATCCTCTGGCAGATCTGGCCATACGATCCCCTCTCCGAGGCCGTTCCCGGCGTGGCCGCACTGATGCTGTTCTGGCTGCTCGGCCACAGGATCCAGGTGTCACTCATTGGCTACCAGCGGCACGCGAACACCATTGTTGCCTTCATTGCCTCTGTCGCAGCCGTCGCCGCCATGTTCTTCGGCTTTGTCCAGCTAGGCAAGCTCCTCGCGCTCAACGGCATCGAACGAATGCACACGCTGGCAATCCAGATGGCTTTCATGGCGCTGGTGGCAACCGTAGTGGTCCCGGCCCTGTTCCGCGCGGCAGGCCTCTCCTCGGCCACCGATAAATCATGAGGCGTTTCAGCAACGCCTGAGGGATCGTCACGCAAGGTTCACGCACGGCGCCGGAATCGGCGTTACCCTGACTTCAGCCGAATGATTCGGATGGAGTCACAGCGTACGTGACCGTTGTCTGGTGTATCATCGACGTACGGCGCACAGCCCAAACGGGCTCTGCGAACAGCAACGCGCCATCCCCCTTTCTTCCAGGTTCATCAGGTTTTGTGGCAGGGCCCGCAGTTGCGGCTTCACGCACACGCGCGCCCCTTTGGAGGACTGTTGCAGATGGGAAAGAAGACTGCACGCCGTCGCCTGCGCGAAGAGTTCGATGAAAATCCGAAGATCAGGGCCCTGTTCAGCAAGGGCCAAACCTGGTCACCCCTGCAGCGCGACATGGGTGAGCGCAGCTACACGAAGAACATCAAGCCCTGCTCCGACAACCAGCGTCACCTGATCGAAGCCATCGAGCAGCGCAATCTCGTGGTGGCCCTCGGCCCGGCGGGAACGGGCAAGACCTATCTCGCCATCGCCAAGGCCGTCGAGGCACTTGAAGCCGGCAAGGTCTCGCGCATCATCCTCTCGCGTCCCGCGGTCGAGGCCGGCGAAAGCCTCGGCTACCTGCCCGGCACGCTCGAGGACAAGCTCGCCCCCTATCTGCGCCCCCTCTACGATGCCCTGACCGAGCGGCTGGGCGGCAAGCGCCTGAAGTCGCTGATGGCCGAGAACATCATCGAGATCGCCCCCGTCGCCTACATGCGCGGACGCACGCTCAACGGCGCCTTCATCGTGATCGACGAGGCGCAGAACTGCACCTATGTGCAACTCAAGATGATGCTGACGCGGCTGGGATGGAAGTCGACGATGGTCATCACCGGAGACCCCGACCAGACCGACCTGCTTACAGGTCTTTCAGGCCTCGGACCCATTGCCGACCGCCTCAGCGCACTCGACGATGTTGCCGTCGTCAGGCTCGAGGAACGCGACATCGTCCGCCACCCGCTGGTGGCGGCCATGCTGACGGTGCTTTAGGCGCTGGCGACAACCTGGGCCGTGACCAGCAGGCCCAGCATCAGGCAGGCGACATAGGCAGCATACGTCGTCTTGCTGCGATAGCTCTGGGGCCGCGTGGCGATTGCCCGCGCGGCCTCGATGAAGCCCATGTTCTCGCGCGCGATGAACTGCTGACCGGTGAAAATGACCACAATCGCAGCCGCGAGGAAAAACGCATCGCGCGGAGCGATCTGGCCCAGCTCGAACACGACCAGGACGGCAATCATCAGCCCAGCGGCCAGCAAGCTGGCAATACGATCAAACATGGCAGAAAACTCAAGAAATGTTGCGGTTGCGAAGACAGATAGGCCTGCACCCCGAACATTTCAAGATAAAAATGACGCAGGCGTCATTAATTTAAGGTGACCCCGGTCAACCCACTGAAAAGGCGAGAAGAATGCCAAGTCCCAGAAGCCCCGCCCAGACCACGCTGACGGCATAGATCGCCGCTACGTATTCCCACGGATACTCCCGCAGGCGACCCAGCTTGCGCGCAGTTGCAGCAAGAATATGGGGACCGGCCAGCAACAACAGGCCAAGAACGGCAAGCCGGGGGATATCCCCACGCTCGAGGTCGACCAGCTCGCTGACGAGGCGGAAAATTTCGGATACCAGCAGGGAAAGAACGGCTCCCATCAACAATGAAGCCAGAAATGTCTCGATTCCGAACACCATCGTGCCCCCGCCTCCAGCCGGAAGCAGGTTCTTGCAGATCCGATGCCAGACGCCCGAAACCCGCCCGCACCATTGTTTGGGCCCACCGCCCCTGTCATATTGCAGCGCAATAAGCCGATGCGAAGGGGCCGTGTGCCTCAGACGCAACGGCTTGAAATTTCAGTGTCACACCACCCAAATTTCCACGTCACGCCCAAAAGAGTCTGGGCAATAGTCGAGCCATGAAAATCGATCAGAGAGATGCTGACAGGGCCATGAGCGGCGCCGAGGTGCACAAGCATTCGGGCTGGGAAATTCCGCTTGTGCTGCTGCTCACGGTCGGAGCCATTGGCGCAGGCATTCTTGCCTACCTCGCCGGGCCCTCCGTCGAGGAAGTCCAGGGCAACATCCAGGGCAACACCTACTCGCCGACCGCAGACGCTGCGCGCGCCCGGATCATGATCGACGGCGTCGATTTCTCGATCCCCGCCAACTACACCATGCATCGTCGCTCCCGCAAAAGCGGCGACCACGAGAACGTGCCGATGCACGCGCTGCTGCCGACCCTCGAACCCTGGACACCGGCAAACGCGGCCGCATTCTCCAGCAACCTGGCCGACGCCCGCGTCATCCGCTTCACGCTGTCAATCGACCGCGACCGCCTGCAATATGAAGAGAAGTTCGATCGCGGCATACGTACGCGCGCCGACAATCCCGACGGGGAACCCGGTCCCCATGGCCTGACCCAGTACCGCTTCCAGCCAGGGACAGGATACGAGGGCACGGAGTGGTATTCGGTGAACATGCCCGACGGCAAGATGCTCGTGATGCGTTGCGATCCCTCGGCCAACGCGGATTTCGGCTCGACCTGCATGCGCGTTACGCGCCTTGCCGACGGAACGGGCCTGACCTACCGGTTCAAGCGCTCACAACTCCAGTACTGGAAGGAAACCGACGAGCGGATCATGGCGCTGATCGCCTCGTTCCGCCCGCGTAAATAGCCGCAGCGCTACTTCTTCAGGACAGCGCTGGCCGGCGGCAGATCCATGTCAAGGATCGCCATCTCGAAATGATAGGACGTCTCGCCGTCTTCGGTGTCCTTGAAGATGACGCCGATGAACTCGTCACCAACCATGACCTCGACCGAGTCCTTCTTGTTGGGACGAGCCTCGATGCGGATCGTGTCCAGGCGGAAAAGCGACCGCAGATACTTCTCGACACGAAGGATTTCAGTCTTGTCCACGAGATAAGGCTCCGATTGAACGATGAGGCGTGATGAAGACTACACTTTAATCTTCAACCAGATAGCCCTGCAACCACAAGCGGCCGATTATTTCGTCCCCAGGCTTGGGAACATAGCCCTCGGGCATCGTGTGTTCGGCGGCATAAAGCGCAACATCGAGCATGGCCCCTGCGCGCCGACCGACAGTCACGCGCATCCTGTACAAGGTCCGGTCCGACACGCGCATCGGATAGACATGTTGCACCGTGGCCCGGAAATCATGGTCGTCACGCGCGCCATCACGGGATGGTTTCAACACGTCGGCAGGCACCACAGCCTCGCCACCCTTCACCAGGCGCAAGCCCAGCGGCCGCGCACTATAGGCAAAGGCCGACAAGGCAAACTGATAGCTCTCGCCAATCCGGTACAAGTCGCCGTTCTTGAAAAACAGGGCGTCGAAGAAGGCGATCTCGGACCCATCCTCCGTGCAGCCCCGGACCACCCCTTCCGCACCACTGCCCGTGACGTGGTCGACCCTGATCGCATGCGTGATCGCCCCGGCCGCGAACGGAAAGGCGGCAAGCACGCATCCCGATGCCGACGTCCGATCGGTCAGCAACAGCACCATGTGACGCAACTCGCCCTCGCCGCCCGCCATCGCAGTCAGCGTATCGGCATTGACACCATTGGGCATCAGTTGCCGCTCGGGAAGCGGGATCTGCGCAATGACATTGGCGCTTGAACAACCATTCTTGATCCGCGCGCGAATGTCATCGGGCGCATCGGGATAGACCGAAGCCCAATGTGAGGCATGTGCATCAAGAACGGCGCTGCTTTTTTCCATTCGGGCTCTGCGTTGATCGCGTCTACTTTCGAACAGGACCTCATGCTACGCTGGCGCGACCGTTCAAAATATCGCGCCCGGAAAATCCCATGTCAAACGCCTCGACAGGATCCTATTACCTTGCAACGGCAAAGGGCCTGAAGCAGCGCCCATCGCTGCAAGGCAATTTGCATGCCGACATCTGCATCATAGGCGCAGGCTATACCGGTCTGTCATGCGCGCTGCATCTTGCGCAGGCCGGATTGAAGGTCGTGGTACTCGAAGCCCGACACGCAGGCTTCGGCGCCTCAGGCCGCAACGGCGGCCAGGTCATTCCCGGTCAGCGCATCGACCAGATCGAACTGGAGCGCCGATACGGAAATGCACACGCCAGGAAACTGGCCACACTCGCAGGCGAGGCCCAATCTCTCGTGCGCACGTTGATATCAGCGCATGGAATCGACTGCGACGTCAAGTCAGGACATCTCACCGCGGCAGCACGCGACAGTCACGCACGGGAATTGCGGAACTATGTCGAGCACCTCGACAAGCACTACAACTACAAGTCTGCGCGCTTTGTTGGCGCCGACGAAATGCCTTCATTGGTCAATACCGGCATCTACCGCGGAGGCCTGTTCGACAGTGACGGAATGCATCTGCACCCGCTCAATTATGCACTCGGCCTCGCGCGCGCCGCCGAAGCTGCAGGCGCAATCATTCTTGAAGACACGCAAGTCCTCGCCGTCGAGGCAGGAACACCAAGACGCGTGAGAGCAGCATCTGGCGAGATCTCGGCAAGCTTCGTCGTCTACGCCTGCAACGCCTACCTCGAGGGCCTCAACCGGCAACTCGAGGCAACGATCATGCCCATCTCGAATTACGTCGCTGCCACCGAGCGGCTCTCGCCTGAAGCCGCCCGAGCACTCATTCCCTCCGACGCAGCCATTGCCGACACGAAATTCGTCCTCGATTACTATCGCCTGTCGGCGGACAACAGGCTGATCTTCGGTGGCGGGGAAACATACGGCGCAAAAGACGTCGATGATGCCGCCAGGTTCGTACGCCCCTGCATCGAGCGCGTGTTCCCCCAACTCAAGGGCATCGGCATAGAGCACGCCTGGGGCGGAAGGCTGGCAATCACCATGCCCCGCCTGCCCCACATCGGCCGGCTTTCGCCGGATGTCTATTTCGCACAAGGCTATTCGGGACAAGGCGTGGCCATTGCCACACTCTGCGGCAAGCTGATCGGGGAAGCCATTCGCAACCAGTCGGAGCGCTTCGACGTGATGGCAAGCTTGCGCATTCCGCGCCTGCCCGGCGGCACGCTCCTGCGCAAGCCATTGCTGCAATTGGCGCTGACCTGGTACGCCCTGCGCGACCGCTTGGGTTAATGGAAGATTTTTCTCGACGCCCGGCACCTTTCGTGGGAGCCTCGGGTTCTTCTGTAACCAACGAGAGGAGGTGATCCGATGTCGAGTGGGAATTTGGTGCTGGTCAAAAGCCTGAAGGTCACGCGGACAATGGAGCATTCTCCGGGTTCAGCATGACATTCAAGATCGGATGATCGAGGCTTTCGAGCCACGCCGTCTCACGGAGGGCCGCAGCAATGCGGCCCTTTTTGCATCTGCAGCGACCATGCGGACCAGAGCCGCGCGGAGCGCGATCAGATCTGATAGTCGCCGTTATAGTCCTGGATGAGCTGGTTCATCTCGTGGGAGGGCTTGTCGCAACCGGCGCAGCCGATGACCTTGG
Organism: Alphaproteobacteria bacterium; assembly: GCA_040381215.1. GTDB lineage: Bacteria > Pseudomonadota > Alphaproteobacteria > Micropepsales > Micropepsaceae > SZUA-430. Next base: position 7,624 of record JBEIHO010000031.1, read on the forward strand.
CCGGCACGCCGGCAACCGTGCAGCGCTCGGGCACGGCAGCAAGGACAACACTTCCGGCACCCACGCGGCTGTAGGCGCCGACCTCGATGTTGCCAAGGATGGTGGCACTCGCACCGATCATCACGCCGCGGCGAACCTTCGGATGCCGGTCGCCTTGCTCCTTGCCGGTGCCGCCCAACGTGACGCCATGCAACATCGAGACATCATCCTCGACCACGGCGGTTTCGCCGATGACGACACCCGTGCCGTGATCGATCATGACCCCGCGCCCGATCCGCGCCGCCGGGTGGATATCAACGCCAAACACCTCGGAAATGCGGCTCTGGAAATGCAGCGCCATCGCCTTGCGCCCCTTGGTCCAGAGCCAGTGGGTGATGCGGTAGGCCTGCAGCGCCTGGAACCCCTTGAAGAACAGGAAGGGCTCCACATAGGAATTCACCGCCGGATCCCGCTCGAAGATTGCCGACAGATCCGCGCGCACATCGTCACCCAGGACGGGCGCGTCGGCAAAGGCCTGTTCGAAAACGAAGCGCACCTGCATGGCGCCGACATCGTCATTACCCAGCTTTTGTGCCAGGTGATAGGAAAGCGCCTCTTCAAGCCGCTGGTTGTTGAGAACGGTTGCGTGCACGAAGCTCGCCAGCGCAGGTTCGGCAGAGGCGAGGCGGACAGCCTCTTCCCTCAGCGCCGACCAGACCGGGTCGCAGGTGGCAAACGTCTCGGCAATGACGGGGATCGACCGTTTTTCCATGCCCGACAGTCTAGCACAAACCGTCTGTAAGAGTTAGTGAATCCGGCCTTGTTACGGCAGCATTAACCTCAGGGATCCAGCGCAATGTCCAACCAGGGGCTCAACAAACCGGCACCCCAGACACTCGATCTGCTGCAATCGCGGCGCTCGGGGTCAGCAAAGGCGATGACAGGCCCCGGCCCTTCGGACGAACAAATCCGGACGCTGCTTGCCTGCGCATCGCGGGTTCCCGACCACGGCAAGCTGGCACCCTGGCGCTTCATCGTTTTCGCCGGCGACGCGCGCGTGCGCGCCGGTGAGATCCTGGTCGATGCCCTTGGCAAGTCCGATCCGGCCGCAGGCCCCGACCGCCTGGCCCAGGAGCGTGGGCGCTTCCTGCGGGCCCCCGTCGTGATCGCGGTCGTCAGCAAGCCGCGGGCAGGCGTGCCCATCCCCGAATGGGAACAGGTTCTGTCGGCAGGGGCCTCATGCCAGACACTTCTGCTGGCAGCCCACGCGATGGGTTTCGTCGCCAACTGGATTACCGAATGGTACGCCTACGACCGCAACGTCCTTCAAGCCATGGGGCTGTCACCGGACGAGCGCATGGCGGGCTACATCTACGTTGGCCACGCAAAGGAACCACTGATGGAGAGGCCTCGTCCCGACCTGTCTTCGATCGTGACTGCGTTCTGAACGCAGCCTCACGGGACGAGGGGGGCTAATCGCCCGACCGCTCATAGACGACGGCATTCCAGTACTTGGCCCGGTGCCGTCCCCCATAACGTCGCCATCCCTGCTTGCGCAGGACACGCCCGACGATCGCATTGAAATAGCCATGCGCCACCAGCACGGCCAGGCCATCCTCGCGCGCGACGCGCCCCAGCATCTCGACGGACTTCTCGGCCCTGGCCTTGGCATCGCCGAAATCCTCGATGCCGCCGTGGTGACCGGCATGCCAGGCCAGGCGTGCAAGGACCGCCCACGCTGCCGGCCTGAGGCGAACAAGCGGCAACCGGGGAGATTTGAGCTGCGCCTCCATGAACAGCGGGCTCTGCTGCACATCTGCATGCGGCGCCAGCGCGCGCGCGCTCTCGCGTGCACGGGGACGATCGGAGGCAAAGATCCTGCGCGCTTCGCCAACCAGCTCCATGAGCCATTTGGGCGGCTTGTTCTCGGGGTCGAGCCCCGCACGCTCGTAATCGTCGATGAAATCCTGGAATTTCTTGTGCGAAAGCCAGACGCTGCGCCCGATATCGGGCTTGCCGTGGCGGATCAGAACTATTCTGATGGGATTATCCTCGGGGCGCAGCCGGCGCCTGCGCACCTTCAGCTCTTTTGCACCCACAGGTTCCATGGTTTCCAAACTCATCACTGACAGACGCGGACCGCTGGCCTATCTCGTACTCAACACACCGACCCGGCGCAATGCCATCAGCCTCGACATGTGGCAGGCAATCCCCGGGATAATGGCACAACTGGGCCAGGATAACGAAATCCGCTGCATTGTCATGACCGGAGCAGGCACGGACGCCTTCTCGGCTGGCGCCGACATTTCCGAGTTCGACACCAATCGCGCCACGGCGGAAACCGCCCGTCTGTATGATGACGCGACCCGCGCAGCCGTAGCGTCCATCATGCAGACACCCAAGCCCGTGCTGGCAGCGATCCAGGGTATTTGCTACGGCGGCGGCATGGCGCTGGCCATGGCCTGCGACCTGCGCCTTGCATCCGCTGACGCCCGATTCTGCATCCCCGCAGCCAAGCTCGGCATCGCCTACGGCGCCGCGGGAACCGCCAATCTCGTGGCAGCGGTGGGGGCGGCCACGGCAGCCGAAATACTTCTCACCGCCAGGACCTATTCGGCCCACGAAGCACTGATGCGCGGCATCGTGCACCAGGTCTCACCCGCGGCCGATTTCGACACTGTCATCTCAGGCTATGCCAGCGCCGTCGCAGCCAACGCCCCCTTGTCCATGAGCGCCACAAAGAGCGCCATCCGCCTCGCAGTGACCGGCGATCCGGCCGCAAGCCTCGCCGCCGAGCAGGCAGCACAGGCCTGCGCCCATAGCGCGGACTATGCCGAAGGGCGCCGTGCATTTGCAGAAAAGCGCCGGCCACGCTTCAATGGATCCTAGAAGACCGCATGAACCAACCTATCCGCAGGAAACACCATCAATGCAGTTGAAAGACCAGGTCGCCATCGTCACGGGATCGGCAACAGGAATAGGCGCAGCCTGCGCCGAACGGCTGGCAGCCCTCGGCGCACGTATCGTTGTCAACTGCACCAAGTCCGTATCCGACGCCCAGGCGACGATCGCGCGCATCCATGAAGCCGGCGGGCAAGCCCATCTCGTGCAGGCCAATGTGGCAGAAGACGCCGACTGCCGGCGCATGGCCGCCGCAGCCATGGAGAAATGGGGTCGCATCGACATGCTGGTCAACAACGCCGGCACGACCCGTTTTGCCGACCACGCCAAGCTCGACCTGCTCGATGCCGATGATTTCATCTCGATCTATCGTGTCAACGTGATCGGTGCCTACCAGATGATCCGCGCCTGCGAGCCTCACCTCAAGGCGTCCGGCTTCGGCCGTGTCGTGAACGTCTCTTCGATCGCAGGCATTCTCGGCGTCGGATCGTCGATCGCCTACGCGGCATCAAAGGGTGCGCTCAACACGATGACAAAATCGCTGGCAAGATCGCTGGCACCCGAGATCCGCGTGAACGCCGTATGCCCGGGCTTCGTGGGCACGCGCTGGTTCGCCGATCAATTCGGACCGGAAGCCTACGCGCGCATCGTCGAGCACAACACCAACGCAGTACCATTGCACCGCGCAGCCACAGCCGAGGACGTCGCCGAGGTGGTCGCATTCTTCTGCGGCGAAGGGGCTCGCCATATAACAGGCGAAACAATGCTGACCGACGGCGGGCACCATCTGGCGATTGCGGGCGTCGTACGCCGTTAGCGGCAACACCATTTAAGATACGGAACGCACCCTAGGCAGGAGGCCGCGCGGCAACACGCGCGGTCTTTTTGGTCGCGCGTCTATTCGACAGGCAACAACTTGTCACACTGCATGCAAAGCCACGGTGATTCGTCGCTCCGTCGACGATCAGCCTGCAAGTGTGGCAATCGGGAAACGCCAGATTAAGACCTTGTCAACCAACCGGATGGTTGATTGCGGTCGCAACTCCGAGCATCCGGACCATGGACACCGCGGAGGGTCGCCGAACACGTTCAGCGGCATCGCAAGAGAATTTTGAAAAGAGAGCACGAGGTAAGGCATGCAAATGAATAAGTTTAAGACTGCTTTGCTGGGCGTCATTGCGATGTCCTGCATTGCACCGGTGGCCCAGGCGGCAGATTCCGCGTGGGGACCGTTCTCGGCTGGCGTCTCGCTGACGTCGGATTATCGTTTCCGCGGCGTCAGCCAGTCGGACCGCAACGCAGCCGTGCAGGGCTGGGTGCAGTACGATCACGCTTCCGGCGCGTTCGCCAATGTGTGGCTGTCGTCGATCGACTTCAACGACGAAGCTTCATATGACTCGGGCGTCGAGGTCGACCTGACGGCCGGTTACAACTTCAAGCTCGGTGAAAACACCGGTGCGACGGTGAAGGGCGTGTACTACTGGTACGCCGACGCCGACACGCCGGCTGGCAACCCTGACTACGACTACTGGGAATTCATCGCTGGCGTCAGCCACGACTACGGCAAGATCACGGTCGACGCCGAAATCGCCTACAGCCCGGACTTCTTCGCAGAGACCGACGCTGCTTGGGCAGCCTCGACCGGCGTCTCGGCGCCGCTGACCGAGAAGTTCCTGTTCTTCACGGGCGGTCTCTCGGCTTCGGCAAACGTCGGATACCAGTGGTTTGACGACAATGCCGCCGCTGGGCTGCCGGACTACCTGTTCTACGACATCGGCGTCAGCACCTCGTGGGAGCAGATCTCGCTCGACGTGCGCTGGGTTGACACGGATGTCGACGACGCGGATTGCGACGACGACTTCTGTGAAGGCGGCTTGGTCGTGACCGTTTCGGCCGACCTGCCGGGCTAACCCGCGCAAGGCAACCCCTGCCAGAGCCCTGCCGCAGGCGACTGCGGCAGGGTTTTTTCATGCCGGCATGTGATCGGGTCAGGCCTCGGCCAGGAACGAAAGCACCGCGGCCTTGTACTCCTTGTCGCCAACAGTCGTCATGTGATCCCGGTTGGCCACCATCGCAACCCGCGACCGAGGCAAAGCCTGCGCGAGCGCACCCGCCGGACCGGTGATCGTATCCTTGTCACCCAGCACGATCAGGACCGGCGTATCGACATGTCCAAGCTCCGCCGCCGCAAAGGATCGACGCGGCCGCGTCATGCAGTTCGCCAGCGCCTCCAGGTCATTCTTTCCCTGCTCGGCAAACAGGCGGAAGAGGCGGGGAACGGCGCCGGTGATCGAACGCGGATCGTCGCTGCGCATCGCCGCGGCAATGGCATCCGTCTCAAGCGCCCCACGCCCGTAGTAATTCTCACCGACGCCCGCGATCACCGCCCGACGCACGCGATCATGTTGGTCATGCAGCAGACGCAAGGTGATGAAGCCACCCATGGAATAGCCCATGACATCGGCCTGCCGATGCCCGAGATGGTCCAGCAAGCGCACGATGTCGGCGGCAAGCTCGCCTTCCTCATAGGACGCCCTGTCATGCGGCTTGGAGCTCTCGCCATGACCCCGGACATCGACGGCGATGACCTGCCGTCCAGCCTGCGTCAAGGTTCCGTACCAGCCAGGCGTCCGCCAGTTCATGCCCCGGCTCGAGGCAAATCCATGCACGAGCACGATGGGCGCACCTTCACCCACGACCTCGTAGGCAAGGCGAATATCGTCGGACACAGAAAGAAAGGGCATGGTGAAAACCAGTCGTGTCGCCTAGCCGGGAACCCCGGCAAGAAAATCCATCACCGCAGCCTTGAGCATGGGCTGCGTAAGACAGTCCATATGACCGCATCCCGGGATCTGCTTGCCCGTTGCGTTGCCCAGGCATCGCGCGAGGCCCGTTGCCGATCCGGCCAATTCATCGCCCGAACCGGCAACGACCAGGATTTCATTTCCGATGCGCGAAAGTCGTTCGGCAGTCCACGCATGAACCTGCGTGTCGAACGAACGGGCACAGGCAGCCAAGGCCAGAAGGTCCTGCCCCTGGGCTTCGGCGAACTGGCGGAACTGCCGCGCAAGCCCGGCCGGCACGGCATCCACCGTCTGCGCCTCGAAGGCCTCCACAAGCCCGATCTGGCCGCGCGTCTCGCGTGGTGCCATCAAGGCCTCGCCAACGCCACACAGGACACCCAGCAAGTACCGCCCCGGGTGCCGCGCAAGAACCTCGAGAACGACGCGCGCACCCAGCGAAAACCCGACAAGGTCCGGCTTCTTGAGAGCAAGATGCGCGCTCACCCCATCAACGATATCGGCGAAATGGCCGATCGAATAGGCGTCCGGGCTTCTGGGCTTTCCGCTCGCACCATGGCCGGGCAAGTCGATCGTCACCACGCGCCGCCCGGCGCGCAGCAGCATCTGGACCCAGCCGGTCTTCTCCCAGTTTTCGGCCCCGCTGGCAGCAAACCCGTGCACAAGCACGATGCCATCGCCAGCGCCCTGGTCAGTGAAGGCAATCGGACAGCCCCCGATATCAAGCGTTGGCACGTGGTTCAGCCTCCCGGGCTCAGGCGGCCGGCATCGGATTGTGCCTGCGCCGCAGCACGGCTCTCGATGATGCTGCGCAGTTCGCGCTGCTTCTCCTCATCGAGCGGGAACCGCCACATCACAAGCGCAATCCCCAGCGAGATCAGTGTCGGGGGCACGACGTAAAGCAGCATCATGCTCTCGACGGTTTCAGGCGAATTCCCGCCTTTCCCGTCAAAGCCGATCCACGCCAGCATCGCGTAGGAAAGGAAGATGGCGCAGGAATAGCCAAGCTTGTTCGTCAGGGCGAGCAGGGCAAAATAGACACCCGCACGCGCCTGCCCGGTCTCGACATGATCGTGATCGGCAACATCAGCCATGATTGCCCTGAAGAGGAAGGGGCCGACCGACATGTTGAGCCCCAGCAGCGTCCACAGGATCAGCGCCGGCAGGAACTCGCCCTTGGGAAGGAAGAAGATGCAAGGGATCATGATCGCATTTGCAAGACAGTGGAACACGAATGTCTGGTGCTTGCCCAGCCGCCGGCTCAACCACACCATGGGCGGTATCGCGACCGCGCCCATGACGAAATAGACCAGAAGCAGCCAGTTCGCCTCCTTGGGCAGATCAAGCCCGAATGCAACCATGGGCAGGAACAAGGTCGCCACGATCCCGCCCGAGATGCCTGCGATCAGGTCGCTGACAAGGACATAGCGCAGCGGCTTGTTGACGAGGATGGCCTTCAGCGCGGGCCCCAGCGGCAGGTGCGCAGGCACGTGATGCGGGTTCTCCGGAATGGTCCAGACGGCAATGGCGACACCCACCGGCAGCGTCAGGATCACGAACCAGCCCATCGAGGCGATCTGCTCGAACTTGTCGCCCCCCTGCGCCTGGACAAGGGCGGGCAGGAGCAAGACGCAGATCATGCCGACAAGATAGGCCCCCTCGCGCGAGGCCGTTATCCGCGAACGCTCGTGATAATCGCCGCTGAGTTCGCTCCCCCAGGCAAGATGCACGATGGACAGCATGGTCCAGCCAACGAACAGAATGACGATGGCAGCGACCACATAGGACCAACTCACGCCGGGGTCCGGCATGAACACCATGAATGACGCAAAGCACATGATCGGGATCGAGGCGACCATCCAGACGCGCCTGCGGCCCCAGCGCGTCCGCGTACGGTCGGACATGACCCCCATGACCGGATCGAGGAACACATCGAGGAACCGCACCGCGCCGAAGATGATGCCGGTGACCATCCAGCCCAACCCGATCTCGACGGCATAGAAGGGCGGAAGATGGACCGCCAGCGGCAGCGTCATGGCCGCCAGGGGCAACCCCGGCAGGGAATAGGCAAGCAGCCACGAGGTCTTCACGCGGTCCTGGGGGCTGGGCTGGCCTGTCATGCGCTTCCTCTGTCCTTGAAATTGGCAGCGCCTCATCACGAGCGCCTGTCGGTGGACTATGGCCTGAACTGTCGAAAACGCCAAACACAACAACTGCCAGCAATGTCAGGAGCGATCACATTTTGAGAGCACAAGAGTCACGACAAATGAAAACATGGCAGAAAAGGCAACTGGATTTGGCTGCAATCGCTGTGACAAACGAACCAAATTACATATTCGCTAAGCGAATTGAGAATTACTGCGACACTGACGCAGCGCAACACTTGAATTTCAGAAATAGTATTATGTAATGGTGTCGTTGAACGCACGCCTCAACTGCAAGACCAAAGCGCCAGGCGCAAAGAAGGAAATGATGGCCAGGAAAACCAAAGCGGATGCACCCGAAGCCGAATTCATCTCGGCACCCGCCAACGATCATCTCGTTGATCTCACGGCCAATCTTGTTTCGGCCTATGTCAGCCGCAACCAGGTCCCGGTGGGTGAATTGCCGGGGCTGATCGCGATGTTCCACAACTCCCTGCGACAGGCAGCCGGCGGCGCCGTCGAGGCCGAAGCCGAGCGCAAGCCAGCAGTCCCCGTCAAGAAATCAGTGGCAGAGGACTACATTGTCTGCCTCGAGGACGGAAAGAAGCTGCGCATGCTCAAGCGCTACCTGCGCACGCACTACAACATGTCCCCGGAAGAATATCGCAAGAAGTGGGACCTGCCGCACGACTATCCCATGGTCGCGCCAGCCTACGCGCGCCTGCGCTCGGCCTTCGCCAAGAAGATCGGTCTCGGCCGCGTTCCGTCCGTCAGCCGCGGCCGCAGGGCCAAGGGCGCCTGAACCGCGCACCAGCCTGACCCACGCACGAGATGGTGGCCCCTGCCGGACTCGAACCGGCACGTCTTGCGACGACGGATTTTAAGTCCGCTGCGTCTACCAGTTCCGCCAAGGGGCCTCGGGGGCGCGTGCAGGGAACGCCCTAAGGTGTGGGCGATCCGGCCCGAAGGCGCAAGTATCTTTCCGGGCCGGGCGTGAAATCAGGGTTCAGGAAGCCTCGGGCAGGGGCTCCTGGCCCGCCTCCCGCATGATGGCGCCGAAAGCGGCCTTGATTTCCTCAAGGCGCGTCGCATCCGTGCCACGCGCCACCAGCGCCGTCCCGAACTTGCCATCCCGGGAAAACGGATAGCTTCCCAACGGCACATCAGGGTTCTTCTTCTGGAGATCGGCCAGGCCCTTGGCGATGCTTCCTTCGCCGATGAAGGCCGAAACAGTGACCGACTTGAGCGGCGTGGACACCGGAAGTCGCGGCCGCACCTCTTCGAGCATGGCCTGCATCACCGAGGGGATGCCCGCCATGACGAACACGTTGCCGATCTGGAAGCCCGGCGCCCCAGAGACGGGATTGCCGATCAGGCTGGCGCCGAAGGGAATCCGGGCCATGCGCTGGCGCGCCTCGTTGAACGGACCGATATTCATCGACGCATAGCGCGCCGCCAGCGCGGCAAACACGGTTGGGTGATAGGAGATGCCCGTCTCGAACGCCGCCGCCATGCAGTCGGCAGTGATGTCATCATGCGTTGGCCCGATGCCACCCGTGGAAAAAACAAAGGCATAGCGACCGCTCAACGCCCGCACGGCCGCCACGATTTCGGCTTCGATGTCGGGCACCACCCTGACTTCGCGCACCGAAAGCCCAAGCTGCCCGAGCCAGCGCGCAATATAGGCCGTGTTGGTGTCCTGGGTACGCCCCGACAGGATCTCGTCACCGACGATGAGGATCGCCGCACCGTCCTGCCGCCCATACGTCACTGACATCTCGTGCTCCGCGATCTGAGGGGACCACACTGAGGCACCCCGAAACAAGAACGGCACCATTTTCATGGTGCCGTCCAAAAAACGCAATCAATGAGGCACGCAGAACGAGGAGGCCCTGAGGCTACTCCGCCGCTTCGACGGCCCGGCGGGCGCCCGTCTCGACATGCCTCATCGCCGCAACCGTAGCGTCCACCAGATTGAAGGCAAAGGTCTCGTCAAGCGCCGCATGACCGTTCAGCAAGCGGAACAGGATCGGCCCGAAGATCATGTCTGCCGCCAGGTCCTCATCGGCATCGAACACAACTTCCCCGCGCAGCTTGGCCCGGGCAACGACCGCATGAACCAGCTCACGATGCGCCGCCATCAGGGAGTTGCGCAGCGCCTCGGCGAAGCGCGCATCAGCCTGCGCCTCGGCAATCAGCGCCTGGAACACAGGCCCGCGGCGCTGCGACAGGGCGCGCACGGTCGGGCGGACCAGCTCAAGCAGGTCGCTCTTCAGCGCACCCGTATCCGGCGCGATGGTCTCCTGCGCCGGCATGTCCGCAAGCAGCGCCTCAAGGACGATGAACGCAGCCGAAGCCCACCAACGATAGATCGTCTGCTTCGAAACGCCGGCGCGCGCCGCAATGGCCTCGATATTCAGCGCCGCATAGCCATCGTTCTGAAGGATGTTCATGGCCGACTGGATGATGGCACGGCGCGACTCGACGCTGCGCGGACGGCCGACGCGCGGACGCGACGGCTGGGAGATGCCTTGGTTGTCTGTGCTGGTCATGAAACCCCTCAAACGTAGTGAACTTTTTACGATTCGAACGCGACTCGCATTCGAATCAGTCATTAATGAGGAGCGTGTTCGCGCAGCGCGAAAGGGTCAAGCGCCTTGCGTCCGATTTAACGGGAAGTGGCAGGGCGTGACAGAAAATACGCAGGGTCCAAAACCAGCTTGCGAATGACCTGGCCACGCTGTCCAAGCGGGACAGAATCACCACCATCGACTGCAACCTGCAGTCCGCCGGCATTGCCGGTCAGGAGCACGAGACCTGCACGATCGGGAACGTCAAATGATTCGCCTTGCACAAGTTCGCGAGCGACAAGAACCGAATCAGGTCCCGTGAGCGCGGGATCCTTCACCTCGAGATAGGCAGCCTCCGTCGCGCTGATCTTGATGCGCGATGCAGGCAGCACCGGCGCCGGTGAAGTCTCGGCAGCGACTGGCGCGGCGACCGGCGGCGCAACGACGCTGGAAGCAGGCGGCGTCATTGCCACGGGCACGGGCGCAGCAGGTGGCACAATGGCGGGCTCGACGACCGTGACCGCACCTTCTTCAGGCGCGACGGCCAGCGGCGGTTCTGCAGGAGTTCCCCAGAGCAACTGGACAAGCATGTAGACAATGCCAGCGGCAAGAACGGCGCCACCGGCAAGCCGAACGACCGGCAAACCGGGCTGCGGGGCCGTATCGGGGAAAGTCATCGTCTCCAGGCGCTGCGGGTCCAGCGCCAGCGCCTCGGCCTTGAACCGGGCGACCACGGGGGCCGCATCAAGCCCCAGGGCCTGCGCATAGGAACGGACAAAGCCCAGCGCATAGGGCCGGCCGGGAAGCCGTGAATGATCACCTGTCTCGATCGCAACGACCTGGTCCCGGCGAATGCACAACCGGTTGGCAATCGCCCTCTCGTCAAGACCCAGGGATTCACGGCGCGCGCGAAGCAGCTGCCCGACCGTCAGCCCATCGCCGGCATCGGCCACGTCGCGCAGGTGGAGGCGACGCTCTTTCGGCTCACCAACCGTCGGCATCTGCACCACGACACTCATCGCGACCAACCCCTGACCACCAACGGCCCTTGCTGTTGCCAACCCGTCCAACGGATCAATGATCCGTACACGACGCAAGGCATTCGGCGGGACGATACACAGGTGACGGTTAAATAATGCAGAACAAAGGCGGGGATAAGGGGCTGGTGAGGGAAATTTTCCTGCTCAGACCGGCACGCGCTCATTGATTGCAAATTGCCTCAACTGCTCACGAAGCGAGTGGGCAGTCCCGCGCAGGAGGTCGTCCATCAGCGCACCAATCCGCTCGCTGTTCAGGGCCAGAACCATCTGCTTGACCGGGCCGATCGAGGCGGGCGCCATCGACAGCGACCGGAAGCCGAGCCCGATCAGCGCCATGGCCTCGATCGGGCGCCCGGCCATCTCGCCGCAAACCGTTACCGGTACCCCGCGCGCGCCCGCCTGATCGGCAATAAGCTTGAGGCAGTTCAGCATGGGCGGGCTCAGCACATCGTACCGGTTGCCCAACCTCGGATTGCCGCGATCGCTGGCGAACAGGAACTGCGCCAGGTCATTGGACCCCACCGAGATGAAATCGGAATGTGACAGGAGCGACGGCAACTGAAATGCCAGCGCCGGCACCTCGAGCATGGTACCCACCCGCAACTTGCGGGGAACCACGCCGCCAACCTTGACCAACCGCTCCAATTCGCGATCGACGAGCACCCGGGCCTGGCGGAACTCATCCACCTCGGCCACCATCGGAAACATCAGGTCGAGATCCCGGCCGTTTGCGGCCTTGAGCAACGCCCGGATCTGGTAGCGCAGCAGCGCGGGGCGGTCGAGCGTCACGCGGATCGCCCGCCACCCCATCGCGGGGTTCTCCTCAGTCGGGGATTTCACATAGGGCAGCACCTTGTCGCCCCCGAGGTCCAGCGTCCGGAACACGACACGCTCGCCGTCCGCGCCATCGAGCACCGCCCCATAGAGGCCGACGAGGTCGCTGAGCCTCGGCATGTCGCTCGAGATCATGAACTGCAGTTCGGTCCGGAACAGGCCCACGCCCTCGGCCCCCGTCTCGGCAAGGTGCGGAAGATCGGCCTTCAGCCCGGCATTCATCATCAGGCGGATGCGTTGACCATCGACGGTCACCGCGGGTTGCGCGCGCTGTGCCGCGAACGTTGCCTGTCGTTGTGCACGCAGGGCAAGCTTGTGCCTGTAGGCTTCGCGCACCTCGTGTGTCGGCCGGACATGGATATCGGCCGTATCGCCATCGGCGATGACCCAGTCTCCCGGCTCGACCTGCTCGATGACCGATACGACACGTCCGACAAGCGGGATGTCGAGGGCGCGCGCAACGATGGCGACATGGCTCGTCGGCGACCCCTCCTCGAGCACAAGGCCCCGAAGCTTGCTGCGATCATAGTCAAGCAGTTCCGCCGGCCCCATGGAGCGCGCGAACAGGATGGCGTCCGCCGGCAGCGACTCATGCGCCGAGGTATCCCCTCGCCCGGCCAGATGCCGCAGCAACCTGTTGGCGAGGTCATCGAGGTCATGCAGGCGGTCAAGCAGCGGCGAATCCGTCTGCCGCGCCATACGGGCGCGCATGTCGTTTTGCACACGCTCGACGGCAGCCTCCGCGGTCAATCCCGTGAACACCGCCTCGCGCAGTTTCAGCAGCCAGCCCCGGTCATCGGCAAACATGCGGTAGGTTTCAAGGACGTCGCGCGTCTCACCCGTGATGACGGCGTCTTCAGCCGCCAGCATGGCGTCGATCGAGGCCCGCAGTTCCGTGACGGCCCTGTCCAGACGCTGCCGCTCATGGTTCACGTCATCGGCAATCAGTTTCTCGACCTTGACCCGCGGCTCGTGCAACACGGCCCTGCCCACGGCGATGCCCTCGCAGAACGATACACCCTGCCCGCGCCAGGGTCGGTCACGCCGCGGACCCGCGTCGATTTCCCCCAGCTCCCCAAGTGAACCGGAAACCACCATCTCCGCCAGCAGCATGGCAATGGTGTGAAGGGCTTCGACCTCCTCCTCGTCATAAAGGCGATGCGTCCGGTTCTGGACCGCAACAACGCCAAGCGTGCGCCCACCACGGCTGATGGGCACCCCAAGCATGGACTGGTACGGGTCTTCGCCGGTCTCCGGCTTGTAGGAAAAGCTCGGGTGCACTGGCGCATCGGCAAGGTTCAGCGCCCGCCCGTGCAGGGCCACGTCACCGACAATGCCCTCGCCCATTTTCAGGCGCGTCGCATGCACGGCAGACTTGTTGAGACCTTCAGTGGCGAAAAGCTCAAGCCAGCCGCCGGCCTTGATCAGGTAGATCGAGCAAACCTCGGCAACCATGTTGGCGGCGATGAGGCTGACGATCTTGTCAAGGCGCGCCTGTGCCGTAATGCGCTCGCCCATGATCTCGCGCATTTTTCGCAGGAGCACACGGGGGCCTGCTGTCGGCATACCGCTACTTGTCGAGGCCGTAGGTGGTGTGGAGGGCCCGAACGGCAGTATCGGTGAACTCGGCGGCGATGAGAACGCTGATCTTGATCTCCGACGTCGAGATCACCTGGATGTTGATGCCCTTCTCTGCCAGCGTCTTGAACATGGCCTGCGCCACGCCGGCATGTGCCCGCATGCCGACGCCGATCACGGACACCTTGGCCACGCTCTTGTCGGTGAGCAGCTTCTGATACCCGATCGATGTCTGGTTACGCTCGATGATGTGGATCGCCCGCTCGAATTCGGCCCGTCCCACCGTGAAGGTCATGTCGGTGAACTTGCCATCTTCCGACGTATTCTGGACGATCATGTCGACGTTGATGCCACCATCGGCAAGCGGCCCGAAGATCGCCGCCGCGACACCCGGCGTGTCGGGCACCCGCACCAGCGTGATCTTTGCTTCATCGCGGCTATAGGCGATGCCGCTGACAAGTTGTTTTTCCACGATCTCATCCTCGTCACATACCAGCGTCCCGGGCAGGTCGTCGAAGCTCGACAGGACCTGGACCCGAACGCGATGGATCATTGCAAGCTCGACCGAGCGCGTTTGCAGAACCTTGGCGCCGAGCGAAGCCATCTCGAGCATTTCCTCATAGGAAATCCTGTCGAGCTTGCGCGCCTTCGGCGTGATGCGCGGATCGGTGGTGTAGACACCGTCCACGTCCGTGTAGATGTCGCAGCGAACGGCCTTCAGAGCAGCCGCCAGAGCGACAGCGCTCGTGTCAGAGCCGCCACGTCCAAGCGTCGTGATCCGGTTGTCGGGGCCAAGCCCCTGGAAACCGGCAACGACCGCCACCTGCCCCTGCGAAAGTTGCGCCTCGATGCCGCTCGTCTCGATCCCGGTGATCGCCGCCGACCCATGCATGCCACTGGTATGGATGGGCAACTGCCACCCCAGCCACGAGCGCGCCGGCACGCCGAGGTGCTCGAGCGCGATGGCAAGCAGCCCCACCGTGACCTGCTCGCCCGAGGACACGACCGTGTCATACTCGCGCGCATCATGCAGCGGGGACAGTTCCCGCGCCCAGGCAACAAGCTTGTTCGTCTCCCCGGCCATCGCCGAGAGCACGACCGCGACCTGGTATCCGCGCTCGACCTCGCGCTTGACCTTGAGCGCGACATTGCGGATCCGGGCAAGGTCAGCGACCGATGTTCCGCCGAACTTCATCACGAGTCTGGGCATGGGGCAGCGCGGCGTTACGTCCGAAGGTTGGGGGATCTGTTTTGCATCAGGTGGGGTATAGTTGGATAGATTGGCTTTGTCACGCAACGCGGAGCTTCGCAACAGTGACCGACCCTACCGCTACTCAATCCACAATTGATGAAGCTGAGATTGCCCGGTTTTCGGCACTGGCGGCCGAATGGTGGAACCCGCATGGGAAATTTGCGGTCCTCCACAAGTTTAATCCGGTGCGCCTGCGCTATATCAGGGACAACGCCCTCCGCCACTTCCAGCGCGAACCGGCAGCGATGGCGCCATTCAAAGGCCTGCGCCTTCTCGACATCGGGTGCGGCGGGGGGC
Source organism: Alphaproteobacteria bacterium (assembly GCA_040381215.1). GTDB lineage: Bacteria > Pseudomonadota > Alphaproteobacteria > Micropepsales > Micropepsaceae > SZUA-430. Next base: position 23,020 of record JBEIHO010000031.1, read on the forward strand.
TCCTGAGCGAACCGATGGCCCGCCTGGGCTTCGACGTTCTGGGCGCCGACGCCTCCGGGAAGAACATCAAGACTGCCTCAACCCACGCGCGCGAACAGGGCTTGCAGATCGACTACCGGGCGACCAGCGCCGAGCAGCTCGCGGCAGCAGGGGAACGCTTCGATGTGATCCTGAACATGGAGGTCGTCGAGCACGTCGCCGACCTCGACCTCTTTCTCGATAGCTGCGCCGCGATGCTGAAGCCCGGCGGTATCATGTTTGTGGCGACCCTCAACCGCACGCTCAAGTCCTGGGGCCTTGCGATCGTGGGCGCGGAATATGTCCTGGGCTGGCTGCCACGTGGCACGCACGACTGGAACAAGTTCATCAAGCCGATGGAACTCGACGCGGCACTCGGTCGCGCAGGACTGAACGGCAGCCGGGAGACCGGCGTCATGTTCAACCCGCTCACGAACGAGTGGCTGCCGACCTCGGACACCGACGTCAACTACATGCTGGTCGCCGAAAAACCGGCCTGAGCTCAAGAATCTGTGCGTGGCAACCCGGGGATGGGCGCAACGGGGATGCCCTCCTCGATCAGGTCCCGGGCATCCTGCAGGCTTGCTTCGCCATGCACGGTGCGCTCTTCGGCGTCCCCATAGTGCATGGCCCGCGCCACCTCGGGAAATTTCTCGCCGACATATTCTGAATTGGCCTCGACATGGGCGCGCACCTGGCTCGCCCACGCGCGCATGGCCCGCGCTTCGTCCGCCGTCTCGGCCAGGTTCGCCCGTTTTGCCACGGCCGGTGCCATGGGCGCCTTCGAGACGCTCTTTGAATTGCACGTCGGGCAGACGAGCAAACCCCGCTTCTCCTGCCTGTCATAGGCTGCACTATCGCGAAACCATCCCTCGAACGAGTGGTTCTTCTTGCAGACCAGCTGGTAGCAGATCATGGCTCCATGGATCCCGTGTGCGGCGCGCGGCCCGACGACGACATGCACAATGGCGCTGATGCTCCCGGGCTTCAAGGGCACACCGGGCGCCCAAGCCCCCCGCCTCCCCGCCGGGCAGGCGGCCAGTTCACGGCCAAAAAGGCAGGATCACGTTACGTCAGGCGTCGCGATGACCGGAACAGGCCGGTCATGCTTCAGCGCCGGCACGCGCCCCCGCGCGTCGGCGACACGCTGCGGATCGATGTCCGCCGTGATCACGCAGGGCTCTTCCCCAGCCTCGGCGATGATCTCGCCCCAGGGGGCGACGACAAGACTATGACCATAAGTGTGCCGGCCATTGGCGTGCAGGCCGGCCTGAGCGGGCGCAATGACATAGCACCCGGTCTCGATCGCCCGGGCCCGAAGCAGCACATGCCAATGGGCCATGCCCGTTGTGTGGGTAAAGGCCGCCGGAATGGTCAGGAACGAGGCGCCCGCCTGCGCCAGCGCCCGGAAGAGCTGCGGGAAACGAAGGTCATAGCAGACGCTCAAGCCCAGCTTGCCCCATGGCAGGCTCGCCAGCACGGCCCGCTCGCCCCGGCGGAAATTCCGCGACTCGCGATAGGTCTCGCCGTTGGGAAGATCGACATCGAACATGTGGATCTTGTCATAGCTCGCAGCGATCTGCCCTGAAGGCCCGATCAGGAACGAACGATTGGCGCATTGGCGCTCGCCGACCTTGATCGCCATGGAACCGATCAAGAGCCAGATGCCGAGCTCGGCCGCCAGCCCTCGCAGCCGCGCCAGCGAGGGGTCATCCTCCTGCGCATGGACCTTTGCGAAAAGAAGATCGCTCTCGGCCTCGAACAGCACGGTGACCTCGGGCGTGGCGACGAAGGCGGCACCACGGCCATGGGCCTCGCGGATCAGGGCTTCGGCATCCCTGAGGTTTTCGCGGACATCGACGCCCGAGCGCATCTGCACGCAGGCTGCACGGAAGATCTGGGTCATGCCTTCAGCCTAGAGCGGTCGACCGCAAAACGGAACAGGTTTCAGCCGCAGGCTTCTTCAAGCAGCGGGTCGAGCGCGCCCCGGTCATCAAGCGCGTGCAGGTCATCGCAGCCCCCGACATGCGTACCGCCGATGAAGATCTGCGGGACCGTGTGACGTCCGCCGGCCCGCGCCGTCATCTCGGCACGCTTGGGGGCATCCATGCCCACGTCGATTTCCGTGAACACGACCCCCTTGCGGCGCAACAGCGCCTTGGCCCGATGGCAATAGGGACAGAGCAGGGTCGTATAGATCACGATGCCCTTGCCGCTTTCATTCGTCGTCCCGCCTGCCTGCACGCCCATCACAGCCTCTTGCCCGGGTTTTCAACTTGGACCGGCCGGCATGATCTCACAGGCTCAAGGGACGCACAACGCGGGCGAGTGTGACGATGGACACGCTCGCAGCCCCTGCCCGCAGCAGGGCCTTGGTACAGGCCGTGACCGTTGCACCGGTCGTCAACACATCATCAACGATGACAACCCTTTTGCCGGCGACGTCACCCTGGACCGGGGCCGGTACACGAAAGACGCTGGCGACATTCCTGAGACGTGCCCGGGCCGAGATCATGGCCCCCTGGCTCTCCGTTGCCTTGTGTCGCACCAGGATATCGCTGCGCACGCAGACCCGATGCGCGCGGGCAATCTCATGCGCCAGCAACCCGGCCTGATTGTACTTGCGCATGAGCAGGCGCCGCCAATGCAGCGGCACCGGCACGACCAGGTCAGCCCGGGCAAGCTCGGGCCCTGCCACCGCCTGCATCCAGCGGCCGAGCAGCGGACAAAGCTCTTGCCGGTCGGCATGCTTGAAGCCCAGGACCAGCTCCCGGCTTCCCGCATCATAGGCAATGGCTGAACGCACCCGCTCGAACGGGCGCGGCCGGGAAAGGCAAAGGCCGCAACGCACGCTCGCACCCAGCGCATGGGGAAATGGGATGCCGCATAACGCGCACCAAGGCGCCGAGAGAAACCGGACGCCAGTCCAGCACGTGCCGCAGACGGATTGCGGCTCGCCCACCGGCGCCCGGCACTGCAGGCACACCGGCGGCAGGATCGCATCCAGCACACCCCGGCCAAGGCGGCCCCAGGCCCGACCAAGGAACCCCGCCGGTGGCATCAATGATGAAGTCATGTTGCACCCGCCCCGAGCCCGTGCAAACTGCCGCAACCATGCATCCCGTACCCCGCATCTTCGACCAGGCGCTCAGACGGATCCGCAAGCAGCGGGCGGCGCATCGCGCCCACGAAGCCGCCTTCCTGCATGAAGCCGCCACGACGGAAATCGCCGATCGCCTGCGCGCCATAAACCGCGACTTTCAGGCATTCCTGTGTCACGGCGCGCCTGAATTGTCGCAACATGTCGCAACCCACGCGATGGCCACCGACGTGGCGCCAGGCTCGCCGCATACCCGCGCCGTATTCGAGGAAAGTGCCATCCCCATCGCGCCCGGCACGCTCGATGCCTTCGCAAGCATTCTCACCCTGCACGCCCTCAACGACCTGCCCGGTGCCCTGTTGCAGATCAGGCAGGCCCTGAAGCCTGACGGGTTCTTCATCGCCGCCCTGTTCGGATCGCGCACGCTGGTGGAACTGCGACAGGCCTTCATGCAGGCCGAGAGTGAAATCCTTGCAGGCGCATCACCCCGCATCGCCCCCCTGCCCGATGTCCGCGAGGCCGGTGCCCTGCTGCAGCGCGCGGGCTTTGCACTGCCCGTCGCCGACACCGATGAGTTCACCGTGCACTACACGCACCCGCTCAAGCTATTCCAGGACCTGCGCACGATGGGCGAAACCAACATCCTGCATGACCGGCACCGCCGCTTCCTGCGCCGCGATGTCCTCATGCGCACCTTCGAGCTCTGCGCCCGCCATCACGCCGACGACCAGGGAAGGATCAGGGCCAGCTTCGAGATCATCTATCTGTCGGGCTGGGCGCCACACGACAGCCAGCAGAAACCGCTGCGACCCGGCAGCGCCCGGATGCCGCTTGCCGCAGCCCTCGACCGGATCAAGCAGGCGCCAGGGAACTGAACCGCCCGCGCACCCGACTACTTTGATTTTATTGAAGCCTCGATGTGGTTGTACATCGCGTTGGTATTGTCGGTGAAAAGCTGCACCGCCGACACGATCGCCAGGAAAATCATGCCAACGACGATGCTGTACTCGATCGCCGTCGCGCCGGACGCGTCGCGTGCAAAACGCCTGATGAAGATCCCGACGAAACGCATGCGCAATCCCGGTTGCCCTGAGGCGCATACTGTCCCTTAAAGTGCTTAAGATGCTGTTAGATGCCAGCCCGCGCTCAGCACGCGCCACCACCCGCCAGCAAAGCCCGCAGCCGCGGCAGCAACGGCTCATCCGCCGGCGGCATGGGATAGCGATCGAGCTCGTCGCCACCTACCCATGCGTAGCGCTGGCGTTCCTGCGGTTCGACCTCGCCCGTCCATTGCCGGCACACATAGAGCGGCATCAGAAGGTGAAATTTCTCGTAACCGTGGGACGCAAAATGAAACGGCTCGAGACAGGCTTCCGAAACGCTGATCCCAAGTTCTTCCCGCAATTCGCGGACCAGGGACTGCTCCGGACGCTCCCCCGCCTCCACCTTGCCGCCGGGAAATTCCCAAAGTCCCGCCAGTGATTTTCCCGCGGGCCGCTCTGCAAGCAGCACCCGGCCACGCGCGTCAAGCAGTGCCGCCGCCACGACAAGCACGAGGGGTTTGTTCATGGATGCGCGCGCCCGGTTTCGCGGTTTCGATCCAAGGCCCGGCGGCCTAGCTGCGATAATCGCCGTTGATGCTGATATAGCCGTGGGTCAGGTCGCACGTCCAGACGCCGGCCGCACCCTTGGCAATGCCGACATCGACATCGATCTCGATCTCCGCGCGCTGCATGTAGCGCGCCATCAGGGCCTCGCTGTAGTTGGGATCGCGCAGCCCCATCGTGGCCACCTTGTGCCCGCCGAACTTGATGCAGAGCTTGTCGCGGTTGGCCGCCTCGCCCGACTTGCCGACGGCCATGACCACGCGCCCCCAGTTCGCATCACCGCCCGCAATGGCGGTCTTGACCAGCGGCGAGTTCGCGATCGACAGCGCGATGCGGCGGGCCGCGAGCACTGTTTCCGCGCCCGAGACGTTGATCCGGATGAGCTTCGTCGCGCCTTCGCCGTCCTTGACGACCTGCACGGCCAGGTCCTGCAGCACGGCGTTCAGCTTGGCACGGAAATCATCCAGCCGCTTGTCATTGGCCCGCACCACCGGATTGTGCCGCGCTCCCTTGCCGGTGGCGAACAGCAGCAGGGTGTCGCTCGTCGAGGTATCGCCATCGACCGTGATCGAGTTGAAGCTGGTCTCGGCTCCCTGGACCAGCAGCGTCTGCAGCACATCCTGGGGAATGCTGGCGTCCGTGAACACGAAGGCAAGCATGGTGGCCATGTCAGGCGCAATCATGCCCGAACCCTTGGCGATGCCGTTGATCTTGACGGTCTGCCCGTCGATCTGGGCTGCAGCGGTTGCCGCCTTGGGGAACGTGTCGGTCGTCATGATGGCGCGCGCAGCCTGCTCCCAGGCCGTCGCACCCGTATTCTCGTAGATCTCCGGCAGGGCCGACGTCAGCCGGCGGACGGGCAAGGGCTCGCCGATGACCCCGGTCGATGCCACGAACACTTCATGCGGCTTGCAGGCCACGATGTCTGCCACCGCCTCGACCGTCGTCTTGACGGCTTCGTTGCCAACCCGCCCCGTGAAGGCGTTCGCATTTCCCGAGTTGACGACAAGGGCTCGCGCCGATTTCTCGCCCAGGGCGGCACGGCACCAGTCGACCGGCGCCGAGCACGTCTTTGACTTGGTGAAGACACCCGCGACCGTCGTCCCCGGCGCAAACACGCCCATGAGAACGTCGGTGCGGCCTTCATACCTGATCCCGGCGGAGCCCGAACCAAGCCGGACCCCGGAAATGGGCTGCAATTTCGGGAACGTCTTGGGCGCGAGCGGAGAAACCGGGTGTGCCGCCTTGGCAGCCTTCGGCGCGGCCTCCGGAACGGACTTCGCGGTGACCTTCTCCTTGCTAGGCTTTCCCCCGCCTGGGGCCATGGCACGCACCTCGTCAAGGCGGGCTGCAAGCCCGGAAAACCCCGGGATTCTGCCACCTCTGGATTGTCAGTACCCGTCCCATTTCCCCCCGTCAAGAATGGCGGGCGCCCGGCAATGTCACACCCCCGGGCAAGGGCTTCGGGGTCGCGTTGACAGTCGGGGGCCCCGACCTTATTTCTCCCGAGGCTTCACGCGAAACCCGTCGTTTCGTTACGATCTGCAGGCGAACTGCCCCGGCAAGGCAGGCGTTCGGCCCCTTGTTAACGCTTTGAGACCTCCTGAGGACGCTCCCGCCATGTTAGGCTTGACGACGCTGGCCAAACGAATTTTCGGCTCCAGCAACGACCGCATTCTCAAGCCCTATTACGCCAAGGTCCCCCGGATCAACGCCCTCGAGGCCGAGATCGCAAAGCTGACCGACGACCAGCTGCGGCAGAAAACTCAGGAATTCCGCGAACAGGTGGCCCGCGGCCGCAAGCTCGACGACCTCATGTTCGAGGCCTTCGCCACCGTCCGCGAAGCGGCCAAGCGCTCCCTCGGCCAGCGCCATTTCGACGTCCAGCTCATTGGCGGCATGGTGCTGCATGACGGCAACATCTCGGAGATGAAAACCGGCGAAGGCAAGACGCTGGTGGCAACCGCCCCCGTTTACCTCAACGCCCTGTCGGGCAAGGGCGTCCACGTCGTGACCGTGAACGATTACCTGGCCCGTCGCGACGCCGACTGGATGGGCCAGGTCTACCGTTTCCTGGGTCTCAACGCGGGCTGCATCGTGCACGGCCTCAGCGACACCCAGCGCCGCGAGCAATATGCCGCCGACGTGACCTACGGCACCAACAACGAGTACGGCTTCGACTATCTGCGCGACAACATGAAGTACACCCGCGCCCAGATGGTCCAGCGCGGCCACAATTTCGCGATCGTCGACGAAGTCGACTCGATCCTGATCGACGAGGCGCGCACCCCGCTCATCATCTCGGGCCCCACCGAGGACCAGTCGGACCTCTACCGCATCATCGACGCCGCCATGCCCGAGCTGAAGCCCGAGCATTACGAGCTCGACGAGAAGCAGCGCACGATCACGCTGACCGAGGAAGGCAACGAAGCCATTGAGCAGTGGCTGGCCAAGAACGGCCGCCTGACCGAGGGCAACCTCTACGACATCGCAAACATCTCTCTGGTCCACCACGTGAGCCAGGCCCTCAAGGCACACAGGCTCTTCCAGAAGGACCGCGACTACATCGTCAAGGACAACAAGGTTGTCATCATCGACGAGTTCACGGGCCGCATGATGGAAGGGCGCCGCTATTCCGAGGGCCTTCACCAGGCGCTTGAAGCCAAGGAAAGGGTCGCCATCCAGCCGGAAAACGTGACACTGGCCTCGATCACGTTCCAGAACTATTTCCGCCTCTATTCCAAGCTGGGCGGCATGACCGGAACGGCCTCGACCGAGGCCAACGAATTCCACGAGATCTACAATCTCAACGTGATCGAGATCCCGACCAACGTCGCCGTCGCCCGCGTCGACGAGGACGACGAGATCTACCGCACGATCGACGAGAAGAACGACGCCATCGTCGCCACCATCAAGGAATGCGTCGAGCGCAACCAGCCCGTCCTTGTTGGCACGGTCTCGATCGAGAAATCCGAAAACCTGTCCGCCGTCCTCAAGAAGCAGAAGATCAAGCATAACGTGCTCAACGCGCGCTACCACGAGATGGAGGCCCAGATCATCTCGCAGGCCGGCGTGCCGGGTGCCGTGACGATCGCAACCAACATGGCTGGCCGCGGCACCGACATCCAGCTCGGCGGCAACGCCGACATGCGCATCGCGGTCGAGACCGTCGGGATCGAGGACGAGGAAGAGAAGAAGAAGGCTGTCGAGCGCATCCGCGCCGAAGTTGCCGAAGCCAAGAAGCAGGTGCTGGCTGCCGGTGGCCTCTACGTGCTGGGTACCGAACGCCACGAAAGCCGGCGCATCGACAACCAGCTGCGTGGCCGCTCAGGCCGCCAGGGCGACCCCGGGCACTCGAAATTCTTCCTGAGCCTGCACGACGACCTGATGCGCATCTTCGGCCAGGACAAGCTCGACGTCTACCTGCAGCGGCTTGGCCTGAAGCAGGGTGAGGCCATCTCCCACAGCATGGTCAACGCAGCCGTCGCCAAGTCCCAGCAGCGTGTCGAAGCCCGCAACTTCGACATTCGCAAGAACCTGCTGAAGTTCGACAACGTCATGAACGACCAGCGCAAGACGATCTTCGAGCAGCGGCTCGAGTTCATCGGCGCGGAAACCGTGCACGACACGGTCGTCGGCATGCGCCACCAGCTGGTGGAAGATCTCGTCAAGCGCTGCATTCCGGAAGGCTCCTACGCCGACCAGTGGCGCATGAGCGAGCTGGAAGCCGACGTGCGTGAGTATTTCGGCCTTGAGCTTCCCATCGTTGCCTGGGGCAAGGAAGAAGGCATCGCCGAAGAGGAAATCACGGGCCGCCTCATCAAGGCGGCCGACGAACGCGGCACGGCCCGCTTCGAGGGCGCGCCCCACGACGCGATCGACCAGGTCGAACGTGCCATCCTGCTGCAGACCATGGACCACGAGTGGCGCGAGCATCTCGTGACGCTCGATCACCTGCGCCAGACCATCGGACTGCGCGGCTACGGCCAGCGTGACCCGCTCAACGAGTACAAGACCGAGGCCTTCCTCCTTTTCGAGGGCCTCCTCGGCCGCATCCGCCAGCAGGTCACGCGCCAGCTGATGCATGTATCGATCCAGTTCGAGGCCCCGCCTGAACTCGAGCAGGTGCCCCTGCCGCAGATGCGCGCCCTGCACCTGAACCCGGACACCGGCGAGAACGAGTTCGACGAGCTCGACAGCGCCAGCAGGCAAGCACAAGGCACCCCGCGCCTCGCCGGCCGCCCCGTCCCCGTCAGCCCCAACGACCCCGCCACCTGGGGCAAGGTCCAGCGCAACGCCCCCTGCCCCTGCGGCTCCGGCAAGAAATTCAAGCAGTGCCACGGCGCCCTCTGAATTTCGGTGACAGTGCACTTTATTCAGGGCGCGAGCCCCTTGCCACGCCCCGCGCAACACGAGCAACCAGCCGTCTAGCCCTTCCCCCGCTTCGCGGGAGAAGGGCTAGACCGTTGGTGGCGAGGACGAGCGACATGGCCCTACTCCCGCAGCGCGGGAGAAGGTGGATCGCTGCGTAAGCAGCGAGACGGATGAGGGTCTTGCCTCAGACGCTGAAGGCCCCC
>JBEIHO010000032.1:0-32261 GCA_040381215.1 Alphaproteobacteria bacterium
CAAGAGCCTGACGTCGATCGGCATCATGATGCTGGTCGAGGAAGGCAAGCTGTCGCTCGACGACAAGCTCTCCGACCTGATGCCTGAGCTGCGTATCGAGAATCCATGGGAAGCAACAAGCCCCATCAGGCTGGTGCACCTGCTCGAGCACACGACCGGCTTCAACGATTTCGACTTCAAGAAGTATCTGATCGAGGGCAGCGACGTGCCACTCTCGAGGGCGACCGAACTCTACGGTCCCTACAAAAGCCGATGGAAACCCGGGACGCGCATGTCCTACTGCAACGCGGGCCCCGTCATCGCCGGCCGGATCATCGAAAAGGCAAGCGGGCAGGACTTCGAGACATTCATGACGTCACGCCTGACCGGTCCGCTTGGCATGCAGAGCGCCGCATGGACCCGCACACCCGCCATCGCAACGCGCCTGGCGAAGAGTTACCGGGACGAGAACGGCACTGAGGCAAGGTTCGTGGAGCTCGTCGGACGTCCCTCCGGCAGCCTGAGCGTAACAGCCCGGGACCTCGCCCGCCTCCCGCTGATGCTGCTCGGCCGCGGCACGCTCGACGGCCGCACTTACCTCACCAGCGCCTCTGTCGATCGTATCGAGCGTACCGGCACCACGCGCGGCGCCGACGCGGGCTTCACGCAAGGGTACGGACTTGGCAACATGGCCAGCTATGCCGGCAAAGTCGTCTTTCGGGGACATGACGGCGTCGTCGATGGCTTCCGCGCGAAATACGCCTACGCGCCGGGCCATGGCATGGGCTTCGTGATCATGGGAAACCTCGCCAAGCCTGAACTCCTTGAAGCGGCCCACGAGATCAGGCTCTATCTCGAAAGGAACCTGAAGGAGCCGGTTCCCACGCCTCGCCCGCTCGCAGCACAGGATCTCGCGGACTTTCCCGGCTTCTACGGTTCCATCACCCCGCGCCAGGAGAAACTCGCCGTACTGACCAGCCTCGTCTGGCGTCAGGTGCAGGCCCGTGACGGTACGCTGACGATTGGCGGCGAACCCGCCGTGCATGTGGGCAACGGGGTGTTCCAGACAAAAGGGGCGGCGGTGCCCGATTTCCTCATCACGCGAACCACCGATGGCATCGAGCTTTACCACGGCCTCGGCGCCGAGCGCCGCCTGCCCGATTGGCAGGTGGCCGCCACCATTGCCTTCCTTGTTGCCTTCGTGACAGTCCTGCTGGTCGACCTGGTCTTCATGCCGTTCTGGCTCTGGGGCATCCTCACGGGGCGCCTCGCGCAGCGCGGCGGCCTTTCGATCAGGCTCGTGCCGGCACTCGCCATGCTGACCCTCGTCACTTGCGCCGTGACGCTGCAACTGCTCCTGGGGCTCGGCGATATCGAGATTCTGGGAAAGCCCTCGACAGGAGGCTGGCTGCTCTACAGCCTGACATTGGCGACCCCGGTTCTCGGGGCTGCAACGCTGGTGCGCGCAGCAATAAGCGCACCGGACGCGAACCTCTTCGTCAGGCTCCTCGCCTGGGCCAACGGCCTTGTCGTGATCACGGCGGCAGGCCACCTGTGGACCTATGGCTGGATCGGGATGAAGATCTGGACGTAGGCGTTACCCGCGGGCGGCGCGATAACCGGCGGCAAGGCGCTCGACGATCGCCGCCGCCGGCTCGATGCGTTCAACTGCATCGACCCCCTGACCGGCAGACCACGTATCCTTCCAGCGGCGGAAAGCAGCAGACGGGTCGCTGAAGACAGGGCCATCCTCGCGCACGGCTGCAGGATCGATGCCGGCCGCAGCCAGGCTGGCGCGAAGCCAGTTGGCCCGCACGCCGGTCACCGCATTGGTCTGCACCAGGTCCTCATGCGTCGCAGCGACGACCATGTCCTTGTAGGCAGCAGGCGCCAGCGACTCCGCGGCGGCGATGAACGGTGTCCCCACATAGGCCAGGTCGGCGCCCAGCACCTCGAGTGCGCGGATCGCCTGGCCCGAGCCAACTGCACCGCCAACAACCAGCGGACCGTCGAAGAACGCACGAACGGCAGGAACGAAGGCGAAGGGACTGAGCTGCCCCGTATGGCCACCCGCGCCCGCACAGACCAGCACCAGACCGTCCACCCCCGCCTGCACGCACTTGCGCGCAAAGGAGACATTGATGACGTCAGCCAGGATCAAGCCACCATAGGAATGCACCGCATCGACGACCCGCCGGGGGCTCCCCAGCGCCGTGATCACCAACGCAGGCTTGTAGCGAATGATCAGGTCCAGTTCGGCTTCAAGTCGGCCATAGGACTGATGCGCAACGATGTTAAGCACCCACGGCGCATCCTGCGGGGATATCTCCGCGTTGAGCCGGGCCATCCAGGCCTCGAGTTCGTCGATGCTGCGGGCATTCGGCGCAGGAAAAGCGGCCGCCATGCCGGCCTTGCAGGCCGCAACGACAAGATCTGGCCCCGAAACAAGAAACATCGGGGCGGCAATGGCAGGAACCTTCAACCTGTCTGCAAAGGCCCGGAACCGGTCACCTGCAGTCGGCTTCATCCAGCTCTATTCCTTGGCGCGCTCGACGTACGAGCCGTCTTCCGTGTTCACCACGACCCGCGTGCCAACGTTGATGTGCGGCGGCACCGCCGTGCGCTCGCCGTTCGACAGGATCGCCGGCTTGAACGACGAGGACGCCGTCTGGCCCTTCACGACGGGCTCGGTCTCGGCGATCGCCAGAACCACGCGCGAGGGCAACTCGATCGCGATCGCTACACCGTTGTGCAGGCTCAGCGTGACTTCCATGTTTTCCTGGAGATAGGGCTCCCGGTCGCCCAGGATCTCGGACGAGACGTGCGTCTGTTCGAAATTCTCGGGGTCCATGAAGACATAGGAATCGCCATCCTTGTACAGGTAGGTGTTCGTCCGCATGTCGACGAAGGCCTTTTCGAGGCTGTCTGTCGTCTTGTAGCGATCGTTGACCTTGACGCCGTCGCGGATACGCCGCATTTCAATCTGGGTCGTCGGCGTTCCCTTGCCCGGATGAAAGTTCTCAGCCGTCAGGACAACGAACAGATCGCCGTCCCGCTCAATGATGTTTCCCTTGCGTACGTTGCTGGCAATGACCGAGACCACGCGAAACTCCCTGAATCAGCTGAAAGCCCCGCGCCCCGGCCCGTCTTGCGGCCCGGCGGAGGCTCAATTTGCGGGCGGTGATAGCAGCGCACGCCCCGCCCGCCAAGCGCCATCGCACCGGACGACCGCGGCATGGTAACCATTTCCCCCTGGTGGTCCCGGGAACGCCATGCCGACCGGCGCCCGTTCCTGACAGCGCGAAACCGCATAAAGGCGTCGTTCCGCCGCTACTTCGAGACCCAGGGCTTCACCGAAGTCGAATCTGCCGCACTCCAGGTCTCGCCCGGCAACGAGACCCACCTCCACGCCTTCGCCACGCAGGCCACCATCGACGGCGAGCCGCGCACTCTCTACCTGCACACCTCCCCGGAGTTCGCCTCGAAAAAGCTGCTCGCCGCCGGAGAGCAGAAGATTTTCGACTTCGCCCGCGTTTTCCGCAACCGGGAGCACGCGCCCGTGAACGTCCCGGAGTTCACGATGCTCGAATGGTACCGCGCCAACGAAGCCTACGAGACCGTGATTGCCGACACCCTCAACCTGGTGAGGCTGGCAGCCGAAACTGCCGGCCAGCCGGCACTGCGCTACCGCGACCGCTCACTGCGCGTCAGCGGACAGGCCCGCCGCATGACCGTGGCCGAGGCATTCGAGACCTATGCCCGCATCGACCTCCTCGAGACCATCGATGCCGACGGCACCGACCGCGCCTATCTCGCGCTCCAGGCCCAGGCCCGCGGCATCCACTTCGAACCCGCGGATACATGGTCGGACATCTTCAGCCGGATTCTGGCAGAAAAGGTGGAGCCCAATCTCGGCCTCGACGCCCCCCTGATCCTCGACCAGTACCCTGCAGCCGAGGCAGCACTGGCACGCAAATGCGCCCACGATCCGCGCGTGGCGGAACGCTTCGAGCTCTACGTCCTCGGTGTCGAGCTGGCGAACGGCTTTGGCGAACTCACCGATCCCGTGGAGCAGCGCGCGCGCTTCGAGCACGAGATGAACGAGAAGCAGCGGATCTACGGCGAACGTTACCCCATCGACGAGGACCTGCTGCAGGCATTGCCCCACATGCCCCCATCGAGCGGGGTCGCCCTTGGGTTCGACAGGCTCGTCATGCTCGCGACAGGCGCACCACACATCGAGCAGGTGATGTGGACCCCGCCCGCTGGCCGCACGCAATGAAACGCGAAACCCTGCGTACGCCGGCAAGTCTCGCAGAGGCCGGATTGATCACCGAAGACGCAAGGCCAGGTCTCGACGCTGTCGCGGCCCGCTATGCGATTGCCGTGCCCACGGCCATCGCAGCGCTGATCAGCCGCGACGATCCTGCAGATCCGATCGCACGCCAGTACGTCCCCGACATGCGCGAGCTCGACGCCAGCCCGCATGACCGCCCCGATCCCATCGGCGACCGGCCACATTCCCCTGTCGAGGGGATCGTGCATCGCTACCCGGACCGCGTCCTCTTGAAGGTCGTGCACATCTGCCCGGTCTATTGCCGGTTCTGCTTCCGGCGCGAAATGGTAGGCCCCGGACGTGAGCCGAACATGTCCCCGCAATCCATCGAGCGCGCCCGCGACTACATCGCAGCCAACAGTGGCATCCGCGAGGTGATCCTCACCGGCGGAGACCCGTTCATCCTCGCACCGCACCGCCTGCGTCAATTGACCGACATGCTCGACGCCATCGCCCATGTTGGCCGCATACGCTGGCATACGCGCGTTCCGGTCGTGGAACCGTGGCGCATCGACGACGCATTCGCCCAAGCCCTCCGCCCCCGCAGGGCGGACCTCGCGGTTGCGCTTCACGCCAACCACCCCGCCGAATTCACGCCCGACGCCACCGCGGCCCTCACGCGCCTGCACGCGGCCGGGGCCACCCTGCTCAGCCAGTCGGTCCTGTTGCGGGGCGTCAACGATGATGCGCAGACGCTGGGAGGCTTGCTTGCCGCCTTCCGCAGCCACAACGTGACGCCGTATTACCTGCATCACGCCGACCTGGCGCCGGGCACCGCGCATTTCCGCACGACGATCAGGCAGGGCATCGCCCTGATGCAATCCTTGCGGCACGAGCACCCGCAAGCCCATCTGCCAAGCTACGTACTCGACATCCCGGGCGGATACAGCAAGGTCAACCTGCTCGGCGACGGTGCGATCGAGACCCAGCCCGGCCAGTGGCGACTGCGCGATGACCAGGGCCGCTGGCATGAATACGCCGACGGCCCCTGATCACCTGCGCGGCAGGACCCTTATATCGATGCGCCGCCGATCATCGAGGAAGCGTTGCGCCGCCTTCTGGACATCCGCCGCCGTGACTGCCGCAATCTCGTCAACCTCGTTGCGCGCCCGCTCCAGCATGCGCGGGTCCCGCTGCGCATCCCTGAGCGCCTCGATCCAGTATTCATTGGTCGTTTGCGCCGCATGAAGCTGGTAAAGCAAGGGCTTGCGGGCCCGGTCAAGCAGGTCCTTCGAGACCTCGCCGTCACGCAGTTCACGCGCGATGGCACCCATGGTTTCAAAGAACAGGTCAGCAGCCTCGGGCTTCGGCTCGACACCGGCAAAGATGTACCCGAAACCATCCTGGGCACCTGAGGCATAGGCGTTGCCAAACGGCGTGTAGGTGCCGCCCTGCGCTTCACGCACCTCGTCCATCAGCCGAAGCTGGATGATCTCGGAGAGCACCTCCACGGCTTTCTCCTGCCGCACGTCGGGGAACCGGCCAGGACCCGGCCAGATCGAAACGACCGCCGCCTGGTCACCGCGCCCTTCGTGCACGAAATTCAGCGACTGCGCGCGTGCGGGAAAGGCAGAGCCGTCAGCCTTGCCAGGCCTGAAGGAAGGGTCACGCGGTGGCAGGGCCCCGAAGGTGCGGGCCGTCGCCTCGATCGCCGCTGCCAGTTTGACATGCCCCACGATGGTGACCTCGATCGGCGCCCGCGCGAGCGAAGGCGCAATGGCGGCCTTCACGTCATCCATGGTCAACGCCCGGACATCCGCAGGCAACGGCGCCACCCAGCGCCCATCACCGCTGCGCACCACGCCCGACATTTCCCGGTTCAGCACGCCTACCGGTTTGGTACGCTGTTGCTGGTACTGGCCGTCTGCCGTCGCTTGCAGGCGCTTCAGGCCATCGGCCCGATAGGCGGGATCGGTCGCAAATGCGGCCAGGACCTGCAGCTGCAGCAGCACGTCTCGCTCCACCGTATCGCCGAACAACTCGAACGCGTCTTCATCGACATCGAGATTGATGCCGGCGAAATGGCCCGGCTCGACCTGCTCGAGTTCACCCATCTCCAGCTGGCCCAGCCCGCCCTCGACAAACGCGAAAGGCATCACCCAGCCCAGGCCACGCTTGGCCTTGGGCAGGGCCTGGTTGCCACCGGGCATCCGCACGATGACGCTGACACGGTCCTTTTCGAAATCCGTCGGCTTGACGTTCAGCAGCACACCATTGGCAAACTTGACCTGCGTGACGCCGATATCGCCCTGTGCAACCATGCCGGCGACAGCGCCCGGCTTGCCGAAATCACGATAGGTGAAGGCCTTGATCGCGTCCTTGGGTGGCGGCGCAACGGCAACCTTGGTGCTCGCCTGATAGACGCTGCGGATGCCACCGTTCCCGCCATCGACGGGACGCGCGGAGGCAAGATAGATCAGAGGCCCCGCCCCCTTGAAGGTCGCCTTCAGGGCGCGGGTGACATCCTGCGCACGGATCGCAGCAATGTTCTTCGTATAGAGGTCGAGATCGGTCTGTGGATCGGTCGGAACGCGACCGGCAGCGATCGAATCCATGAACAGCTGGGCGACATCCATGTTGGAGCGCGTCGTGGCATTGGCGCTCATCAGGAGATAGGGCGAACGCTGCTCAAGCGCCTCGCGCTCGACCTCGCTTTGCTGCAACCCGTGAACCAGCGCCCGCCGCAATTCCTGCTCGGCCGCCGCCAACCCCTTCTGCCAGGCACCCTCCTTGGGACGCACGGTCAGCGTGGCGACGATCCCGCCTCCCGGCACGACATCGCGGCTGACCTGCGCCGCGATGAACGGGGCATCGGCAAGACGCGCAAGCTTGCTGAGGCGCCGGTTCACGACCGTGAACCCCACCATGCGCAGATGCGTTTCCAGGCGGCGTGAGGCAGTTTCCGGCTTGTCGTCACCCGGCTGCACCCAGCTGACACTGACCATGTCATCGAGCCCCGCCTCCACCTGGTGGCTGGCCGCAAGGGACCGCGCGCCGGGCTTGTCAAAAGAAGTGGGCGGACGCGGCGGACCCGCAGGCCGCCAGTCGCCGAAGGTGGCGCGCACCCGCGCGTCCATCGCGTCAAGGGACATGTCGCCGGCAACCACCAGCAGCGCGCGCTCCGGACGGTAGTTCCGGCTGTAGAAATTGCGCAACTGCGCAGCCGTGGCCGAACGGATGAAAGCCATCTCGCCGATCGGCGCGCGACGGGCATATCGCTGCCCGCTGAACCACAAGCCAAGCTCGGCCTGCAAGGCCCGCGCCGCCGGTGTATCGCGAGCGCGCTCCTCGGAGAAAATGACCCCACGCTCCCGGTCGACCGCCTCCTGCGAGATGGTCAACCGCCCGACGATCTCGCGCATGATGCTGAAGCCATTATCGAGCACATCGGCCCTGACGCTCGGCAACGACATCGTGAAGACCGTGGAATCGTAACCCGTCGAGGCATTGGCCGCCGAACCGATCTGCATGCCCATGCGCTGCAGCGCACGGAACATCTCGCCCTCCGGGTACTTCTCGGAACCATTGAAGGCCATGTGCTCGAGGAAATGGGCGACGCCGCGCTCATTGTCGTTCTCGTGCAGCGACCCGGCCTCGATCCGCATGCGCATCGACAGCGTACCCTGCGGGTTCGCATTGCGCTTCAGCACATAGCGCATGCCGTTCGGCAACACACCGAACCGAGCCGTCGGATCGGCCTTGAGGTCGCTGGCATCCTGTGGCCACGCCACGCGGGCGCCTGCAGCCTGCACCGAAGGCGCGAGCATCACAAAGACTAGCGCCAGCAGCACCCAAACGCCCACGCGCTCCAGCCCAAGTCTGTTCAACATCAAGATCCTCGTTCGGAAAGCTGGAAGGAAGGCAGGCAGCATCGTTGCAGCAGGCTAGGCACCGGTCTCGACGATCAGGTGCTCGAGGCCGCGAAAACCAGGCAGCGCGCGCCATGTGAAGGACTGCGGCGCAAGGCGCAAATGCGCGAACCGCTCGAACAGACGGGGGATGGCAACCTGCCCCTCCATCCGCGCGAGCGGCGCACCAATGCAGATATGCGCGCCGCCGCCAAACGACATGTGCGGCGGCCGCTTGCGCGTGATGTCGAAACTGTCGGGATCCTCGAAGACGGAGGGGTCGCGGTTGGCGGCCCGGATGAACGTCATCATCGGGTCACCGGCATGCACCGGACAACCGCCCACCTGCATCTCGCGCGAGGCCACGCGTGAGGTCAATGACACCGGCGCCTCGAAGCGCAGGATTTCCTCGACCGCATTCGCCGCCAACCCCGGATCCGCGCGCAGCGCTGCCAATTGTTCCGGATGCTGCAGCAGCGTGTACACGCCATTGCCGATCAGGTCTGTCGTGGTCAGGTTGCCCCCGACAAGCAGCGAGGCCAGGTTGATGCGGATTTCACCATCGTTGAGCGGCGCCCCCTCGGCCTGCAATTGGACCATGTCGGTGATCAGGTCATCACGCGGCGTACGGCGCCGATCATCCATCGCCTTGGTGAAATAGGCCGTCAGGGCGGCATCGGCAGCAACCATCTGTCGGGTCTGCTCTTCCGTGCGCATGACATGCAACGAGAGGATGATGCCCTCCGACCACGCGCGGAATTCCTGCAGGCGATCCTCCTCGACGCCCAGGACCTTGGCGATCACGAGGATCGGGATCGGGATCCCGTAGTCATCGATCACGTCGAACTGCGCCCGGCCCGCCAGGTCGTCCAGGACATCATCGACGATGGTCTCGACCTCGCCACGCAGCCGTGCCGCCCGTCGGTAAAACGCCTTGGTCAGGGGTTGGCGCACCCGGGCATGGTCCGGATCGTCCATGAACAGGATCGATTCACCCTCGCGCGGCCCACGCTCGTCGCGACGGTTGACGAACTGGTGAAACATCGAGTCCGGCCGCGCACGCGACGGATGGCGCCACAGGGTACGGTCGTTGACCGTGGCCTTGACGTCCTCGTAGCGGGTGAGCACGAACTGATTGCTGATCGCATCCAGGTGAACCGGGCACCGCGCCTGCAGGTCAGCCAGCAGCGGATACGGATCATCCCGCGTCGCAGGATCAAGGCCCATCAACTGAAATGTCGTGGGGAGGGGCTTTTCGCTCATGTTTCTCCTTACCACACACAATGTACTGCCGAAAGCGACAGGATTAAGGCCTGTTTAATCGCGAGACGGTAGCATGCCCTTAAACGCGTCTCATCGGACTGTGCCATGGAGATCGTATCCAGCCCATTGCCGACGCTCGCGATCGACGTCGGCGATGCCCAGTTGCAGCGCGATCCGTCCCAGAGGCTCGCGCCGATGCCGCTTGCCTCGCAGGTTGCAGTGGCGCTGAACCTCCCTGCGGCCGCCCCCTCAGACACCGTGTCCAGCACGTTGATCTCGACCCTGACCACACTGGCGACGCGCCAGGACAGTCTCGGGCAACTGCTGGCCGACCTGACCCGGCCCGGCACCCTGGCCCGGGTTCCAGCCGAAGTGCGCGCTGACATGGTGCGCGTCCTGACCCTTGCCAGGCCCGTCGTGCTGGCAGGCCTGACGCGCCCGGAACCCGCCCCCGCAAGCCCGCAGGCGACACAGCCGCAAGCCGCACCAGCTCCGGCCTTCCCGGGCACATCACCCTCTCCGCCAGCCGATGCCCGTCTGGCGTCCCTGGCCCCGCTGGCTGCAGCGCTCGAGGATCTGCAAACGAGCCTCAAGGCATGGCAACCAGGCCCCTTGACGTCACCCACCGCGCCACCACAGCCCGCCGCGGCGGCTCAGGCGACGCCAGCCACCGTCGCGCCCGCGGCGCCGCAAGGCGCGACCGCTGCCACGTTTCTGCAGACACCGCCCACCACGGCACCCCTTCCCCCGACCCTGCCGCAAGCAGGCCAGACAGCGCCTCTACGCGCCCCGCCACTGCCAACCGCGGAAACAGCACCCACGCCGTCCACCGCTGCAGGCATGCCCGCAGCTCCGGTGATGACCCCGCCAGTCTCGGGCACGCCAGCCACAGCCGTGCGCCCCGGCGGCATCGCCGATGCGCTGGCCTCGCTTCTCCTCGCACAGCAATCAGGCGCAACGCCCGAGGAAGCCCTCCAACGGCTTCGCACCCTGCGACAAGCCTTGCCCCACGCCGCGGCCGACACGCCGACGGCAAACGTGGCCCACAACGCGGTTTCCGCCTATCGCAAGGCCATGCCCGCAGCGCCCGTCGCGCCGGCGACGCCGTGGCCTGCCGACCCCGACAGCGCGCTCGTCGCCAGAACGCTGATGCAACGCACCGAGGCGGCGCTGACACAGACGCGCCTGCTCGACGTCGCAGGCCAGCTGCAAAAGGCAGAACAGGCGCCCACCCAGGGCCCCGCGAATACACCAGGCCATTGGAACTTCGAGCTCCCGCTTGGAACCCCCTTCGGCCAGTCAAGGGTCCGCTTCGAGATCGATCGCCAGGCCCGCAGGCAAGGCGACGGCAAGCCGTCGGTCATCTGGCGCGCGCGCCTTTCCCTCGACGTGGAGCCGCTGGGCCCGGTCCACGCCCACATCGCGCTTCATGGCACCAAGACATGGGTCGGCCTGTGGGCGGAAAGACCGGAGACGGCCGCCCTGCTGGCCGAGAACCGCACGATCCTGCGTCAGTCCCTCGGCTTCGAGGACCTCGAGGCCGAGCTCTCGTTTCATGGCGGAGCCCCGGTGACGGCATCCGACGGCACCGGCACCGTTTGGGACGCCAGCGCATGACCGATACCGCCCAGCCCAAGCCCGCGCCCGCATCCATTGCCGTGGCACTCGACTACCAGCCGGGCCAGACACCGCGCGTGGTGGCAACCGGCCGCGGCCATGTCAGCGAACGGATCGTCGAGGTCGCCAAGGCCCACGGCGTGCCCCTCCAGAGGGATCCGGCGCTGGCGGCAGCCCTGTCGACGCTGGAACTCGACGAGGAGATCCCCGAGCAACTCTATCGCGCCGTGGCCCAGGTCCTCGGCTTCATCCTGCGTGCCGCCGGCAAGCTGAAATAGGCAGCCCCCCGCCGTAGCGGGAAAGACATTTCCACAACCGAATCGGTTCGCCTTTGCGCGAAATCGCGGACCCGTCGCATTTCGGAGCGCCGCCGCCCCGTTCTCCACAGCGCCCGAGCCATGGCACCCTTGAATGGCTGGATTGATTCTCCGATGGATGATCCAGCGCTGTCGCTGAAACGCCTGCCCCTCTGTTGGGCCCGCGCGCGACCTCGCCCGGCAGGGCAAACCGCCCCTCGCGGTTTCCCACAGGGGCCTCACAGCTCTCTCCACAGGAACAGCCACAAAATATAGTGGGGCGGACCGTCGCTTAACACAAAATCTATTGCCGGAAACAAGATCTAGGTACTACATAACGGTCCCTGAGCACGACGTCGGCCAAACCAGACCCGGGACACTCCAAGCCCGGAAAAACAGAAAAAACCGCCGTTCGCAGGGGAATTGTTGGGCACGAGGGCAACTAAACCAAGGGGCGTCAGCCAATGCGTATCGACCGCTGCTTCACTGTTGAAGGCAAATCCGCCTACGAAGGAATCTCATTCCGCACCGCCACCAGCGAGATCCGCAACCCGGATGGGTCGGTCGTGTTCAAGCAGGACAACATCGAGGTCCCCGAACGCTGGTCGCAAGTTGCCTCAGACGTTCTTGCCCAGAAGTACTTTCGCAAGGCTGGCGTGGCCGCGCGCCTGAAGCCCGTTCGCGAGGACAAGGTCCCCGAATGGCTTTGGCGCCAGGTTCCGGACGAGGACGCCCTTGCATCGCTGGTACCCGAAGCCCGCATGAGCGGCGAAACGAGCGCACGCCAGGTGTTCGATCGTCTTGCGGGTACATGGACATATTGGGGCTGGAAAGGCGGCTACTTCGACAGCGAGAAGGACGCCCGCGCCTATTTCGACGAAATGCGCTTCATGCTCGCCATGCAGATGGCTGCGCCCAACAGCCCGCAATGGTTCAACACCGGCCTGCACTGGGCCTATGGCATCGACGGCCCCGCCCAGGGACACCACTATGTCGACCACTGGACCGGCAAGCTCGTCCAGTCCGACAGCGCCTATGAACACCCCCAGCCGCACGCCTGCTTCATCCAGGGCATCAAGGACGACCTCGTCAATGACGGCGGCATCATGGACCTCTGGGTTCGCGAGGCGCGCCTGTTCAAGTACGGCTCGGGCACGGGCTCGAACTTCTCGGCCCTGCGCGGAGCCACTGAAAGGCTCTCGGGCGGCGGCAAGTCGTCGGGCCTGATGAGCTTCCTGAAGATCGGCGACCGCGCGGCAGGGGCCATCAAGTCGGGCGGCACAACGCGCCGCGCCGCCAAGATGGTGATCGTTGACGTCGATCACCCCGACGTCGAGGCCTTCATCGACTGGAAGGTGACTGAAGAGCACAAGGTGGCGGCCCTCGTCACCGGCACGCGCCTGCTGAACCGCCACCTGAACGCGGTGATCAAGGCCTGCGTCAACTGCAGCGCCGACGGCGACGCCTGCTTCGACCCGGCCCAGAACCCCGCGCTCAAGCGCGAGATCAAGGCCGCCCGCAAGGCCAGCATCACCGACAACGCCATCCAGCGCGCGATCCAGTTTGCCCGCCAGGGCTATACCTCGATGCACATCCCCGTGCTCGACACCGACTGGGACGGCGAGGCGTACTACACTGTCTCCGGCCAGAACTCGAACAACTCGGTGCGCGTCAATGACGAGTTCCTGCGCGCCGTCGAAGCCGACGCCGACTGGAAGCTGATGCGCCGCACCGACGGCAAGCTGCACAAGACCGTCAAGGCCCGCGGCCTCTGGGACAAGATCGCCGAGGCTGCATGGCAGTGCGCCGACCCGGGCCTGCAGTTCCACACCACCATCAACGACTGGCACACCTGCCCCGAGTCCGGCCCGATCCGCGCATCGAACCCGTGCTCGGAGTACATGTTCCTCGACGACACCGCCTGCAATCTCGCCTCGCTGAACCTGCTGTCCTTCCGCAAGGAGTTGCCGGACGGCAGCAAGGTGTTCGACGTGGTCGCCTACGAGCACGCGGTGCGCCTGTGGACCATCACGCTGGAAGTCTCGGTGATGATGGCGCAGTTCCCCTCGAAGGAAATCGCGCAGCTCTCGTACGAGTACCGCACCCTCGGCCTCGGCTACGCCAACATCGGCGGCCTGCTGATGTCCTCCGGCATCAGCTATGACAGCAGCGAAGGCCGCGCCGTCGCTGGCGCCCTCGCCGCCCTCATGACCGGCGCGTCCTACGCGACGTCGGCTGCGATGGCCAAGGAACTGGGTGCCTTCCAGGGCTATGCGAAGAACTGCGACCACATGCTGCGCGTGATGCGCAACCACCGCCGCGCCGCCCACGGCGCCGTCGATGGCTACGAGAAGCTGGCCATCAAGCCCGTGCCCCTGAACGCGATCCACATGCCGGCGACGGGCTATGAAGGCCTGATCGACCGCGCGCGCGGCTCGTGGGACGAGGCCCTGCAGCTCGGCGCGGTCCATGGCTATCGCAACGCCCAGACCACCGTGATCGCCCCGACGGGAACGATCGGCCTGGTCATGGACTGCGACACCACCGGCATCGAACCCGACTTCGCGCTGGTCAAGTTCAAGAAGCTGGCCGGTGGCGGCTACTTCAAGATCATCAACCAGTCGGTGCCCGAGGCCCTGCGCGTGCTGGGCTACCGCCCGCAGCAGATCGAGGCCATGATCAACTATGCCGTGGGTCACGGCACGCTTAAGGGTTCGCCCGGCGTGAACCACGAGTGGCTGCGCATCAAGGGCTTCACCGAGAAGGAATTGAAGTCGGTCGAGGGCGCGCTCGCAACCGCCTTCGACATCCGCTTCGTGTTCAATCGCTGGACCCTGGGCGACAATTTCTGCACCGAGACACTGGGCATCCCGGCCGAGAAGCTGGACAACCAGGATCTCGACGTGCTCGCCGAACTCGGCTTCTCGAAGGCCGAGATCGAGGCCGCGAACATGTACTGCTGCGGTGCGATGACCCTCGAGGGTGCCCCGCACCTCAAGGCAGAACACCTGCCCGTCTTCGACTGCGCCAATCCCTGCGGCAAGATCGGCAAGCGGGCGCTTTCGGTCGACAGCCACATCCTGATGCTGGCTGCCGCCCAGCCCTTCATCTCGGGGGCGATCTCCAAGACGATCAACATGCCGAACAACGCGACGGTGAAGGATTGCGCCGACGCCTACATGAAGTCATGGAAGCTGGCCCTGAAGGCCAACGCCCTCTACCGTGACGGCTCGAAGCTCTCCCAGCCGCTGACCTCGGCCATCCTGTCGAACGAGGACGACCAGGACGACCTGCTCGAGCAGCTGCCCGAGATGGCACAGTCCGCCAAGGCCCAGGCCGTGGCCGAGCGCATCGTCGAGCGCGTGATCGAGATCGCCAAGCATGACCGCGAGAAGCTTCCCCAGCGCCGCAAGGGCTACACCCAAAAGGCCACCGTCGGCGGCCACAAGGTCTACCTGCGCACGGGCGAGTACGATGACGGCCGCCTCGGCGAGATCTTCATCGACATGCACAAGGAAGGCGCCGCCTTCCGCAGCCTGATGAACAATTTCGCCATCGCGATCTCCATCGGCCTGCAGTACGGCGTTCCGCTGGACGAGTTCGTGGAAGCCTTCACCTTCACGCGCTTCGAGCCGGCCGGCATCGTCACCGGCAACGACTCGATCAAGAACGCGACCTCGGTGCTCGACTACATCTTCCGCGAGCTTGCAGTGTCCTATCTGGGGCGTCACGACCTCGCCCATGTGGTCCCTGGTGGCGACGGCTCCGAGATCGGTGGCGGCGACGGCGAGAGCAAGCGCCCTGCCGCGGCCGCACCGAACGCAGCCAAGATCGTCTCGGCCGGCCTCGTCCGCGGCCAGATCCCCCAGCAACTGGTGGTCCTCGACGGCGGCCAGGCACTGAAGATGGAAGCCACGATGATGACGGCGACCAGCGAACTCGCACTCGAGGCGTCGCGCGCCAACCCGGTGGCCCTCGCCATCGAGGTAGTCGAGCGCGAGGTCCAGATCTCGGCCTCCTCGACGCGGGTCCGCAAGATCCAGGAAGCCCGCATCAAGGGCTACGAGGGCGATGCCTGCGGCAACTGCGGGAACTTCACGCTGGTGCGCAACGGCACCTGCCTCAAGTGCGACAGCTGCGGCACGACGACGGGCTGCAGCTAGACGGGCATGGCGACATTCCGCGGGAGCCAAAAACAAAAACAGGCTCCCGCGGCTGGTGGGACAGTCACGACATCATGGGACAACAGGAATGATCATCTGCTCCAGACAGGAAGACAACGGCTCCACCCGCGAGTTTCTGATCGACGAGGACGACGGCCGCGAAATCTGCGTCAAGACGCATTTGGGACATGAGCGCGACTGGGCAGCCGCCGGCTTCATCACCCGCAAGCGACACGGGATCGAGGTCGCCGTGGTCAATCCCCTGGCCAACGGCCAGTACGTGAAGCTCGACCGTACATTCCGCAACGAGATCGCAGCACTCCAGGCCCTGGCGGTGAGTTACCACCCCAACTGACGCCCGCCCGAATCCGTCACACCCGCCACAGGAAATTGGCAAGGGCAAGCCGCGCGACACGCCCCACGGCCGAAACGCTGCGCGGGGCGCGAAGATCAAAGCCCGGCGCCGCGATGGGCCGGGCCAGGGACGCCAGCGCCAGCATCGGCATCGCCGCCCGGGGAAAGCGGGTCTGGTTGAGGTCTGCGAGCGCCTGCAGGATGCGCTTCTGAACGACAGCCTGCGACGCAGCCACCGCACCGTCAGCCTGCCCGGCGAACACGTCCTCCTCGTTGACACCCGCTCTCACCAGCGCATCGACCGGCAGCCGCAGGCGCCGGTGCCGCCGCCAGTACTCGAACGAGCGAAGCTGCACACCTGCCCCCACCGCAAGTCCGGCCAGGTCGCAGGCCGCATCAGCCTCAGCCCCTGCACCAAGGACCCGCGCGACCAGCCGCATCAGGCTGCCCTGCGTATCCCGGCAATAAGCCTCGAAGCCCGCCATGTCGCCAAAGGGCGCCGGGTCGCAATCGAGGCTGTGCGCATCGACCATGGCATCGAACGGCGCGCGCGGAAGCCCATGTTCAGCGACGGCATCCCTGAGCCTCACGGCAACCGGTGCCGCCACGCCGCGCCCGCCGAAGACGGCATCGACCTGCTCGCGCCACCAGGCATAACGGATCTGGGCCACCATCGGCTCGCTGACCTGCGTCGCGATCCGCTCGAGTTCGAGGGTAAACAGCATGAGCCCCTCGACCGAAGATCGCCGCGCCGCCGGCACGAAGAACGTGGCCACGTGCAGGTCCGGGTCAAGGATCTCAAGCTCAGCGGATGGGGTCTCGTCCGTCATCGCCACACCGAAAAAAAGGGGCCGCACCCTTGGCGGGTACGGCCCCTGGAAGAAAAGGGCTGGATCAGCCCAGGTTCTGCGCGCCTACCATGGCAAACAGCATCGGCACCGACAGCATGAAGTTCGTGCGCGAGAACAACATGGCGGTACGGCCGTGCGCCGCACGCTGGTCCTTGCTGAGGTCGGGGAACTTGTTGTCGATGTTCAGGGCCTTCTGCTGGTTCGGCCAGATCACGAACCAGACATTGAACCACATGATCGTGCCAAGCCACATGCCGATGCCGATCAGGGTCGTAGAAGGCGCAGCGAAGCTGTCGGACGCGCCAAGCGTGATCGCGCCAACCAGATAGTCATTCAGCCACGCCAGGATCAGGCCGGTCGCGATCGTCGCCATGGCTGCCCAGCGGAAATACCAGAGCGCCTCGGGCGCGATGAACTTGGACACCGCAGGCTTCTGCTCGTCGGGGATCTTCGGCATGGTCGGGATCTGCACGAAGTTGAAGTAATAGAGCAGCCCGATCCACAGGATGCCCGCCAGCACGTGCAGCCAGCGGAACACGAACGCCCAGAACAACGTTCCCTGCAGCGTCGCCGTGATCGAGTACTGTCCGACCATCACGAAAATGAACAGGACAACGAACGCCAGCACGAAGCCGGCGATGATCGTGTTCCGCAGGTTGGTCAACAAATTGGCCATTTCTAATTTCTCCCCTCAGTGAATAGGCAGGCGACCGGCACCCAGCGTCGCCATCCGACTCGGTTGCTTCAAGTCAAACAATACACGCTCGACCCAAGTCAATCTTGCGGCGCGGCATTAACCTCTCTGCCGCTAGGCCCATTGCCGGGACGCAGCCCCCTTAGACGGGGATCGCCGTCCGCCGCTTCGCCTTCAGCCACCACCACACCTGCAGGCGCGTCACATAGATCGCCGTGAACAGCGACGTCAGGATGCCGAACACCAGCGCGACGGCAAACCCGCGCACGGGGCCGGAACCCAGCTGCAGCAGCACCAGGCCGGCCAGGATCGTCGTCAGGTTGGAGTCGATAACCGTCGTCATGGCACGCGAGAAGCCGGCATCGATCGCCGCCATGATCGTCTTGCCATTGCGCTGCTCTTCGCGGATGCGCTCGTAGATCAGGACGTTGGCGTCGACCGCCATGCCCATCGTCAGCACGAAGGCCGCGATGCCCGGCAGTGTCAGCGTGGCACCCACGGCTGTCATCAGGCCAAGCAGCAGGATGATATTGGCAACAAGGGCCACGTCCGCGAAAAGGCCGAACAACCGGTACTGCAGCAGCATGAAACCGACGACCAGCACCAGCCCCGCGACCGCGGAATAAAGCCCCGCCTTCACCGAATCCGCACCCAGTTCGGCACCGACCAGCCTCTGGTCTTCCGCCTTGAGCGGCACCACCAGCGCACCGGAATTCAGCAGCACAGCCGTCTCGTTGGCTTCCTCGATGGTGAAGTCACCCTCGATGATGCCCGAGCCACCCAGGATGGGCCCGCGAATATTGGGCGCCGTGATCACGACCCCGTCCAGCACGGCCGCAAAGCGCCGGCCCACATTGTCACGGGTCACGTCGGCAAAGCGCCGGGCGCCCTGCGCGTTGAACTCGAAGGCAATGATGGGAAGTGAAGAGTCGGAACTGAACGTACCCTGCGCGCGATTGAGCATGTCACCGGTGATGACCGCGCGCTCCTTGATGACGATGGGGACTTCCCGTGCCGAGGGGCCGCGACCTATCTTTTCCTTCAGCAGGCGCGTGCCCGGCGGGATGCGGCCCGCCTGCACATCGGTCAGCGACACGGAATCATCGACCATGTGGAACGTCAGCTTCGCCGTCGCACTGCCCCGCTTGATGATTTCCTGCGGATCCGTTGCACCCGGCACCTGCACGATGATCCGACGCTCGCCCTGGGGCTGGATCGTCATTTCACGGGTGCCATCGGGATCGATGCGCTTGCGCAGGATCTCCTGGCTCTGCGCCATGGCGTTGGCGCGGATCTGCTCGACACCGGCCGGCGTGATCTGCAGTTGCGCATCGCCCGCCGCCGACAGGGTCACGTTGAACTCGTTCGACGTGATGCCAGCAACACCGCCCTGCACAGGACGCTCAAGCGTCTTCAGGAATGTCCGCGCATCCTCGAGCCGGGCGCTGTCGGTGATCTGCAGCCTGACCGCGTCGTCCGTCGTCGAAAGCCCGCCAAAGGTGATCTTCTCCTTGCGCAAGCCGCGGCGCACTTCTTCCAGCGTATCCTGCAGCCGGTCCTTGACCGCAACTTCGATCTGCGCCTCGAACAGCACATAGACGCCACCCTGCAGGTCAAGGCCGAACGTGACCGGCTTCGACGGCAGGAACGCGGCCGTCTTCTGCAAGCTGTCGCGGACATCCGCCGGCAGGAAATTCGGCAGGGCCGTGAAGAACCCGAGCACGCATAGGAGAAGGATCGTCGCGATCTTCCAGGGTTGCATCTGCAGCATGATTGTGGCCCGCCTCCGGTTCCTCGACGCCTACTTCTTGTCTTCGCTCTTCGTGGACGCGTCGCTACCGGCATCCGTCTTCGTGCGCACATCAAGCAACGTGCTCTTCACGACCTTGACGCGGACATCCTCCGCAATCTCGACCATGATCTCGTTACCCTCGAGCACCTTGACGACCTTGCCGACGATGCCACCCGAGGTGACGACGACGTCGCCGCGACGGACATTGTCGACCATCGAGGCATGCGCCTTGCGGCGCTGCTGCTCCGGCCGGATCACCAGTAAATACATGATCGGGATGACCAGCAGGATCCAGCCGATGGACGCAAACGCATCGGCGAGCCCCGAGGAGCCCGTGGCTCCCTGGGCGAAGGCGGGGGAAATGAACATGGAAAAGCCGTGCTGTTAACTGTTTGATCCGACAAAGGACATGAGGGCCGGGACTATAGCTTTCAACGGCCCCAATGCAACAACGCTCCCAATGGGTCACACCCAAGGGGCGCAGGCCCCGATGAAATCCCGGGAAATCGACTTCCAATTGTCTCCCCCGCGCGGGGCCGGATAGTGTGCCCGCCAATCCCTACCACGCGAATCCACGCCTGCGGGCGGAGACCCATCCATGACCACCGGAACTGAACAGGACACCCTGGCGCGGATCGCCGCAGCGCTCGACCGCCTGGCCCCACCCCGGGCCGTCGCCCCCGACTGGTCACAGGCCGAGGCCTTCGCATGGGATGCGACCACGCTGTCCCTGAAGCCCGTGCATCGCGTCGCGCGGGTGCCGCTCTCCCTTCTCAAGGGCATCGACCGGCAGCGCGACATCCTCCTGGCAAACACCCGCCGCTTCGCGAGCGGTCTGCCGGCCAACAACGCGCTGCTCTGGGGCGCCCGCGGGACCGGCAAGAGCGCCCTCGTCAAGGCCACCCATGAAACCGTACATGGCGAGGCAAACCATACCCTCAAGCTGGTCGAGATCCACCGCGAGGATGTCGCCACCCTCGGACACCTCCTGGGGCTCCTCGCCGAAGCGCCGATCCGCACCCTCCTCTTCTGTGACGACCTCTCGTTCGACGCCAACGACGGCGCCTACCGCGCGCTCAAGACCGTCCTCGACGGCGGCATAGCCGGCCGCCCCGGAAACGTTATCTTCTACGCAACCTCCAACCGGCGCCATCTCATGCCGCGCGACATGATCGAGAACGAGCGCGCCTCGGCCATCCACGCCGATGAAGCCGTCGAGGAAAAAGTCTCCCTGTCAGACCGCTTCGGCTTGTGGCTGGGTTTCCACAATATCACGCAGAAGGACTATCTCGAGATGGTCGGCGCCTATGCGCGCCATTTCGGCCTCGACATCGACGAGGTCGATCTTCAGAGACGGGCCATCGAGTGGTCCATGACACGCGGCAGCCGCTCGGGCCGTGTCGCCTGGCAGTTCATCGAGGACCTGGCCGGCGAACGCGGTCAGCGGCTGGCTGTCTCTGTCACCAGGTAGGGCGCGGGATCGACCGGTTTGCCACCGCGCCGGATTTCAAAATGCAGCTGCGGCTTCGAAACCAGGCCGGAGGCGCCAACGGTCGCGATCTTCTGCCCGCGCGCGACCCGCTCCGACTTCGCCACCAGCAGGCGCCCGTTATGGGCATAGGCCGTGATGTATCCGCTTGCATGACGGATCAGCAGCAGGTTTCCATAGCTGCGCAACTCGTTGCCGGCATAGATCACCTCGCCCTCATCCGCCGCCTTGACCGGCGTCTCGGGTTCGGCAGCAATGTTGATCCCGTCATTGCGCTGGCCGCTGCCCAGGGCGCCAAAGCGCGCAATCACGGGGCCACGAACAGGCCACATGAAGCTGCGCGCTGGCCGCGCCGCCTCGGGCGCGGGTTCGGGCGCGACCTCGACCCCACCGGCACGCACCGGCAAGGGCACCGCCGGCGCGACCGGCGCCATGGCAACGACAGGGCCTGAATAGGGAGCATCGGGATCGCGCGGGACACGCACGGGCGGCGCGCTGGTGGCGCCTGCAAATTGCGGGCGGGCCGGCCGACTGTAGATCCGACCGCGGCCGCGCGGGATCTGGATGCGCTTGCCGACGCGCAGGTAGTGCGGATCATCCAGCCGGTTGACGCCCATGATCGCTTCCGGCGAAACGCCGAAGTCACGGGCAATCGATGTCAAGGTGTCCCCAGGCTGCACGCGATAGACGGTGGTTTCGGATGTCTGCAGACGCGGCTTTACATACGCGGGCCGTGACCGGCTCGTGTCGATGACCGCGCAGCCGCCAGCCGAGCACAGCAAGGCCGCAGCGACAAGCGCACGGACTGCCTTCCCGGCCGAAATGCGGACTGTGCGGTGATGGCGCGGATCATCCCGGCGCTCCATCACGCTTCGTTACGCCTTCCAGCATCGGCACGAATTTGACGGGCAAAAGATCCGTGCTCTGAAACCCCAGCTGCGCTGCCCGTCTTGTGCGGACTAGCACCTGCCCATCGCCATTACGATCAACAGGAATAATCATCTGCCCCTTAAGATGGAGTTGACCGACGAGGTCCGGCGGCGGCGCATCGGTGACACAGCCCCACACGATGATGCGATCAAATGGCGCTTGTCCGGGCCATCCGCGCCGTCCATCGCCAATCCTGTAGTCGACATTAAAAAGGAGTAATTTCCTGAGACGCTCCTGCGCACGTCGTGCCAGCGCCTCGGATCTTTCGATTGTGTAAACGCGTTTCGAAAGTTTCGAAAGGATTGCCGTCTGATAGCCGGATCCGGTGCCGACCTCCAGCACCCGCAGGCCCGGCTTCAGCTCCAGAGCCGCGATCATGGTGGCAATCAGGGAAGGCTGACCGATCGTCTGCCCGTCTTCGATCGGCAGCGAGACATTGTCATAGGCGCGATCGCGAAAGACCTCGGGCACGAACGCATCGCGCGGCGTGGTCTCCATCGCCGAGAGCAGCTCGCTGTCCCCGATGCCTGCACGACGCAGCTCCATCAGGAGCTGGATCATGCGGATATCGGGGGCCATCGCGAGGTTGCGCCGTCAGGTCAGGGACGAAACGGCGCCATCCATGACCGGCACAAGCGCCTGGCGGGCACGCTCCTCGGTCAGGTTCAGGTGCAGGGGTGTCACCGAAATGCGCCCGTCATAGATGGCGCGCAGGTCGGTACCCTGCGGCGGGTTGCTGAGGAACCGCGAAAAGCCAAGCCAGAAATAGGGCACGCCGCGCCCGTCCATCCGCTCGAGGATGTTGGTCAGCGACTGGTCGCGCTTGCCCTGCGATGTCACCTCGATCCGCGTCACCAGGTCGGGATCGCAGTCGGGGAAATTGACATTGATCAGGACCTCGCGCGGCCACTTCGCCGCCAGCAGCTTGCGCACGACAGCCGCGCCGAAACGCTCCGCGCAGTCCCAGCGCACCGCGCGACCCTCTTCGAACCCATAGGCCTGGCTGAGCGCGATCGACGGGATCCCCAGCGCCGTGCCTTCCATGGCCGCGGCAATCGTCCCCGAATAGGTCACGTCATCGGCAATATTGGCGCCGCGATTGACGCCCGAAAGCACCAGGTCCGGGCGATGCGCCTTCAGGATGTGGTTCACGCCCAAGAGGACGCAATCCGTCGGCGTCCCCTGCACCGCGAAGCGATGAGGGCCCACCTCGCGGATCCTGAGGGGCGTCGTCAGCGTCAGCTTGCGCGACGCGCCGCTTTCCTCAGACTCCGGCGCCACGACCCAGACATCATCCGACAGCGACCGTGCGATCTTCTCGAGCGAGACAAGTCCCGGCGCGCTGATCCCGTCATCGTTCGACAGCAGGATGCGGATGGGCAGCTTTTCGTTAGCCATGGGGTTTGATCGTTTCCTCTCCGCCCATATAGGGCCGCAGCGCCGCCGGGATCGTGATCGACCCGTCCGCCTGCTGGTAATTCTCCAGAACCGCAATGAGCGTTCGGCCGACCGCAAGGCCCGAGCCGTTCAGCGTATGCACGAAGCGGTTCGACTTGCCGTCTGCCGGCTTGTAGCGCGCATTCATGCGCCGCGCCTGGAAGTCACCGCAATTCGAGCAGCTCGAGATCTCGCGGAACGCCTTTTGACCCGGCAGCCAGACCTCGATGTCATGTGTCCGGCGCGCGGCGAAGCCCATGTCACCCGTCGACAGCACCATCGTGCGGAACGGCAACTCGAGCCGCTTCAGCACTTCCTCCGCGCACGCCGTCATGCGGTCGTGCTCGGCGGCTGACTGCTCGGGCGTCGTGATCGACACGAGTTCCACCTTCGAGAACTGGTGCATGCGGATCATCCCGCGCGTGTCGCGACCGGCAGCACCCGCCTCGGAGCGGAAACAGGGCGTCCACGCCGTGAAGCGCAGCGGCAGCCGGCTCTCGTCAAGGATCATCTCGCGAACCTGGTTGGTCAGCGGAACCTCCGACGTCGGGATCAGCCAGAACCCGTTCGTCGTCCCGAACTGCTCCTCGCGGAACTTCGGCAGCTGCGCCGTGCCGAACATCGCCTGGTCTCGCACCAGGAAGGGCGGCACGACCTCTTCATAGCCGAATGTGCCCGTGTGCAGGTCCAGCATGAAATTGGCCAGCGCACGCTCCAGGCGCGCCAGCTGGCCCCGCAGGATGACGAACCGCGCGCCCGACATCTTCGCGGCCGCCTCGAAGTCCATCAGGCCCAGCGTCTCGCCGATGTCGAAATGCTGCCGCGCATCGAAATTCGTGGCCCGTGGCTCTCCCCAGCGGCGCATCTCCTGGTTGGCGCTTTCATCGGCGCCATCAGGCACCTCGGCCGCTGGCAGGTTCGGGATCGTGCTCAGGAGATCATTGATCGATTCCTCGGTCTCCCGGACCCGCAACTCCATCGCCGGGATCTCGTCCTTGAGCCGCGCGACCTCGCTCATCAGGCGCTGGGCTTCGGCCTCGTCCTTCCTCGCCTTGGCCTGCCCGATCTTCTTGGAGGCCTCGTTGCGGGCGGACTGCAACTCCTGCAGCTTCGCCGTCGAACCGCGCCAGAACGCATCGAGCTCGAGGATCTGCGCCGATTGCGGGGCAATCCCCCGCCGCCCGAGGCCGTCATCGAAGGCGGCCGGATTTTCCCGGATGAAACGAATGTCGTGCATGGCTTGCCCGCTGGCTGTTGGCCGGGTTCTTAGCCGCTCGGCCCGCCCGCCACAACAGGACTAAAAGGCCTTTTCCGCGCTTTTGGACGCATCCAGGCGCCGCCGCTCGATCAGCCGCACGCTCCAGATCGACCCCTCGTAGAGCACGCAAAGCGGGACGGCCAGCGCGAACTGGCTCATCACGTCAGGCGGCGTCAGCACCGCCGCCACGACAAACGCGAAGACAATGGCAAAGCGCCGGTTCCGCCTCAGGAAATCGGAACTGATGATCCCGACACGGCCCAGCAGCGTCAGCAGGACCGGCAACTGGAAGCTCAGCCCGAAGGCAAAGATCAGGGTCATGACCAGGTCGAGATAATCCGACACCTTCGCCTCGAGCTGGATCGGCAACGTCCCCTGCCCGCCCGGCGATTCGAAACCCAGGAAAAACTGGATCGCAACCGGCATCAGCCCGAAATAGACCAGCGAGGCCCCCGCGATGAACAGGACCGGCGTCGCGATCAGGAACGGCAGGAAAGCCGCCTGCTCGTTACGATAGAGACCCGGTGCCACGAACATCCAGATCTGCACCGCCACCATCGGGAACGAAAGGCAGAGCGCCCCGAAGGCCGCAACCTTGAGATAGGTGAAGAACGTCTCGTAGAGCGCCGTGAAGATCATCCGCCGGCCCGGCTGGCCCTGCATGGCCTCGGCAAGCGGGTGGGTCAGGAACCCATAGATCTGCTCGGCGAAGGCATAGCAGACAGCAAACGCCACCACGAAGGTCAGCAGCGACCAGATCAGCCGCTGGCGCAGCTCGATCAGGTGATCGAGCAGCGGCGCCCGCGAGGCCTCGATATGGACCTCTTCCTCGTCGCGGCCCGTGGTGCTCATGCCGGCCCCGGGGCAATCGGCGCAGGTGGGACCGGTGCTGGCTTGACGCCGGCATCCGCCGCCGGCTCCGGCTTCATGTCCGGCGCCTTGGGTTGCGCGCCCAGATCGCCGCGCATCAGGTCGGCCTCAAGATTCTCGAATTCCGGGACGCGCGTCATGTCGCGGAACTCGCGCTTCATGTCGTCCACGTCTGCCTGTCGCATCATCTCGTCGACATGGGACTGGAACTCCAGCGCCAGCAGCCGCGCCTTGGCCATCCATTGCCCGGCGATGCGGAAAGCCTGCGGCAGGTCCTTGGGACCGATGACGACCAGCGCCACGATCGCAATGACCACAAGCTCGCTCCAGCCGATGTCGAACATGACGGTCGCGCGCTCAGTTCTTCTTGTCGTTTGTTTCCTTGCTCGAAGGCTCGATGCTCTTGTCGTCGTCAGCAAGCCCCTTGCGGAAGCTGCGGATGCCCCGCGCGACGTCTCCCATGACCTCGGAGATGCGCCCACGGCCGCCGAACAGAAGCATGACAATCACCGCCACGACCAGCCAGTGCCAAATCGAAAAACTTCCCATGTCGCACAATCCTCAAGGCCGCACGCATCGCATCAGGCAGAGCGGCTCATCCTTTTCATTGTCCCAAAACCGGCCGCGGCGCGCAATGAGAGAGATCACCACGCCACTGCCAGCAAAGCGCGTGATTAACCCGTCTCGTCGCCGCCGGGAACGGCCGTTTCGGCCTCGAACGTCTCCCCGTCATCGCCAGCCAGCAACGGATCCTCGTCCAGCGCCAGCGCATCCGACGGCGAGGGCACGATGAAGGCCGCCGGAATGCGCCCTTCAAGCAGCCCCGCGGCCCGCAACTCCTCGAGGCCGGGCAGATCCGACACCTTGTCCAGCCCGAAATGCATCAGGAACCCGTCAGTGGTCCCGTAGGTGACCGGCCGGCCGGGAACGCGCCGGCGCCCGCGCATGCGCACCCACCCGATCTCCAGCAGGATATCCAGCGTCCCCTTGCTCAGCGTCACCCCGCGAATGTCCTCGATCTCGGCCCGCGTGACCGGCTGGTGATAGGCGATGATCGCCAAAGTCTCCATCGCAGCCTTCGACAGGCGCTTCTGCTCGACCGCATTGCGCTGCAGCAGACTGGCAAGATCAGGGGCCGTGCGAAACACCCAGCGCCCGGCCACCCGCACAAGATTGACCCCGCGTGCCGCATAGAAACCCTCCAGCGCCACAAGCAGCGCCGGCACATCGGCATCCGGCGGCAGCCGCTCGACCAGCGTGGCCTCGTCCAGCGGTTCGCTCGCCGCGAACAGCACGGCCTCGAGCATCCGCAGATGCGCCCCCTCCGGCGCCAGGCGCGCCGGCACCGCGCCGGCAGCCGGCTGCACCAGGTGCAACTCCTCCTCCGGCGTATCGGTATCCGTTGGGCCCGCCATGGGATCGACCGGGATCATGTCTTGCCCTCTGCGGTAGGTTCAACCGGTGCCGCCTTCAGGCGCACATAGACCGGCGCGAAGGGAGCCATCTGGCGCAATTCCAGATGCCCGTCACGGGCCATCTCGAGGGTCGCCGACAGCGTGCTGGCAAGGCCCGACCGTCGCGACCGCCCCTTGCTGAAATCAGTCGGCAGCAGCGTGTCGATCACCGACCAGTCGATCACGGTTCCCATCATTCGCTCCAGCCGCTTGCGCGCGTCCTCGATGGCAAAGACGCGCAGCTTCTGGATCTCGTAATGGGCATGGACGACTTTCTTCACACGCTGCGTCGCATAGGCCTTGAGCAGGTCGATCAGCGTATCGGCATGGCGCGGCGTCTTGATGACCCGGATGCCCTCGGGCGATCCGCGCCAGAACACTTCACTGCCAAGCCTGTCGCGCGCCATGAGCCGCGCCGCCGCGATCCGGATCGCCTCAAGGCGCTGCAGGCGCAGCGTCAGCCGCTCGGCAAGCTCGTCGGCGGATGGCTCGCCCGGCTTCTCGTCCTGCGGCAGCAGCAGGCGCGACTTCAGGTAGGCCAGCCACGACGCCATGACCAGATAGTCCGCCGCCAGGTCAAGCTGCCGGATCCGCGCCGCCTCGATGAACGTCAGGTACTGCTCGGCCAGCGCCAGGATCGAGATCCGGCGCAGGTCAACCTTCTGCACCCGCGCCAGTGCCAGCAAGACGTCGAGCGGCCCCTCATAGCCCTCGACGTCGACGATCAGCGCCTCGCCTTCCGGCGCCACGGCCTCGTCACCGGTATCGCGGGGGCCTTGCACGGCCTAGCCGCTCAGGGCCGCATCGACACGCGACTGCGTCGCGGCGATGTCGAAGGGCTTGGGTCGCGACAGGGCGCCGAGCGCCCGCTGCGCCCGCTCCAGCGCCTTGCCGCTGAGCACGGGCGCGGCATCGGCGATCTCGCGCATCTCGTCCATGTTGCGGGTACAGTGCAGGATCATGTCGCAGCCTGCCGCGATCGAAGCTTTCGTCCGTTCGGCCAGCGTGCCCTTGAGCGCGCGCATGGTCAGGTCATCGGTCATCAGCAATCCATCGAAGCCGATGAAGCCGCGCACGACCTCGTCGATGACCTTCTTGCTCGTCGTCGCCGGCGCGGTGGGATCGATCGCCGAATAGACGACGTGGGCCGTCATTCCAAGCGGCGCCCGTGCCAGCGCCCGGAACGGCGTGAAGTCGGTGCGCTCGAGCTCCTCGCGCGGCGTATCGACAACCGGAAGCTCCATGTGGCTGTCGGCCCGTGCGCGACCATGCCCGGGAATATGCTTGATCACCGGCAGAACGCCGCTATCCGTCATGCCGTCGATGACGGCCTGCCCGAGCGAGGCCACCACCCACGGATCGTTCGCAAAGGCGCGATCGCCAATGATGTTGTGCGCGCCCTCGACCGGCACATCGACGCACGGCGTGCAGTCGACATTGATACCCAGGTCACAGAGTTCCGCCGCCATGACCCGCGCATTGTCATAGGCCAGGTCCCGCGCCGCGCGCGGGTTCTGCCGGCTGATGGAACCGAAGCTTCCGGCCGCAGGCCGCGCCTTCCAGTTGGGCGCCCGCAGCCGCTGCACGCGCCCGCCTTCCTGGTCGACAAGGATCGGCGCATTCTCGCGCCCCAGCAGCTCGCGCATGGAGGTCGTGAGCCGGCGCACCTGCTCGGGCGAGCCGCAATTGCGGCCGAAAAGAATGAAACCCCACGGCTGGACCGCGCGAAAGAACGCGACCTCGTCAGCCGTCAACTCGTGACCGTCACAACCGAAAATGACGGCGCGCACCGACATGGGGATCTACTCCGGACAGCAACAGGAAGCCGGACCGGGTTGGTCCAAGCCCCCTGCGCTTAGATCACTTGCCCGTCAGGATGCAAGCACCACCGCCGGCAACCAGCTGGTCACAGACCGACTTGGCGGTAGATTTATCAGGAAAACCGACAACCCGCAGCCGGTAGAGCGTGCCCTTGCCCGGCACTTCGACCGACATGAACTTGGGGCTGTAAGGGCCCAGCAGGCCCTGGTTCTGCCCCTTGATGCGCGACCACTGCGCCGCCGCCGCATCGGAAGACGGGAACGCACCCAGCTGGATCGACACATTGCTGGAAGCAGCGACGGGCGCCGCCTCGGCCACCGCAACCTCGGCCTCGGGCTGCAACGCCGGCGCAGGGGGCTCGGCGCGCACGATCGAGCGAGGGGCCGCAGGGGCAGGAGCAACAGGCGCAGCCACCGCCACGGGCGCCGTCGTCGCATCCCGCACGACAGGCGCGGCCA
This sequence comes from Alphaproteobacteria bacterium, assembly GCA_040381215.1. Lineage (GTDB taxonomy): Bacteria > Pseudomonadota > Alphaproteobacteria > Micropepsales > Micropepsaceae > SZUA-430. The sequence continues at coordinate 28,911 of JBEIHO010000032.1, forward strand.
CGGGCGTCTTGATCGCCGGCGCAGAGGACACGGACGTGGACACCGACGAGGGACCCGCCACTTCAACCGTTGCATCCATGCGCGGATCAATGGGTTCAGCCCTCACCGGACCACCGATGCCGCCGTCTTCGACGACTTCCTGCGTGGTCGGCGCCGAACGGTCGACGCCAGGCGCCGGATCCGTGCTCGTGACGCCCGGCTCGCCGGTTTCGGCATCCCACAATTCGTCGTAGCTCTTCTCGGGCGCCACCGCGAGCGCGTCATTCTCGGCGACCTTTTCGGCCGCAACCTGGTACGGGCCCGGATCGCCCGCCAGCACCGGCGGGTTGCGATCACGCTGTCCCTGCATCACGCCCTGGTTATAGGCGACCCACACCACGCCGGCGAAGGCTGCCACCACCACGAAGCCCAGCATGACGATCAGCGAACGGCTGCGCGGACGCTCCGGCTCGGCCTCGGTGTCGTAAAGCAGCGCATCATCGTACGGCGGCTCGTACAAGTTACGATCTGGATTGACCATCGAACATTCCCCTTCTGACGCACCCGTTGCGACGCGCACGCTCTGAACCACGCTCCAACGCAAGCGACGCAGCGTTCAGCGAATCGTGAGCCGACGATGTAAATTACACCCGTCCCCAATGAATTCCTGAAGCCTTTTCGCGCTCTACGCGTCGATGTCGATTGCAAAAAGTCGACGGTGTTCCTGCAGCGCAAAACGATCCGTCATTCCCGCAATATAGTCTGACACCACGCGTGCCGTGCGAACGGATCTGGGGACATCGCAGAGTTGTGCCCAAGAGGTAGGAAGCACTTCCGGCTCTGCAAGAAACAGTGCGAAGAGATCAGCAATAACCCGCTTCGCCTTCGACATCACGCGATTGACCTTGTAATGCCGATACATATGCGAATAGAGGAACGTCCTCAGCGCCTTGTCATGCGCCGTCATTTGCTCCGAAAACGCAACGACCGGACGACCGCACGTCCTCACATCCTCGGCGCTCCGTAATTTCAATTCAGCAACGCGCCGTCGCGTCTCCATGATGGCATCATCAACCATGGCCGTGATCAAACGTCGCACGCACTCATAGACCAGCCGCGACCGCTCGAGCGCCGGGTAGGTCCGCATCACCTCCGAGAAGATCGGCCCCACCAGCGGCAGCGCCAGCAGGTCATCAACCGCAAACAGCCCGGCCCGCAGCCCGTCATCGATGTCATGATTGTTGTAGGCGATATCATCCGACAGCGCCGCGACCTGCGCCTCGACGCTCGCGAACGTATCGAGCCTGAGGTCGAACCCCGCATTGAACTCGACGATCGCCTCCGGCAATGGCTTGCCGCGCGACAGCGGCCCCACCAGCGGTCCGTTGTGCTTGACGATCCCCTCCAGCGCCTCCCACGTCAGGTTGAGGCCATCGAACGTCGCATAGCGCTCCTCCAGCTTCGTCACCAGCTTGAGCGAGTGCGCATTGTGATCGAACCCGCCATAGGGCGCCATCGCCGCCGCCAGCGCATCCTCGCCCGCATGGCCGAACGGCGCATGTCCCAGGTCGTGCGCCAGCGCCAGCGCCTCGGCCAGGTCTTCATCGACGCGCAGCACGCGGCTGATGGAGCGGGCAATCTGCGCCACCTCCAGCGAGTGCGTGAGCCGGGTCCGGTAATAGTCGCCCTCGTGATAGACGAAGACCTGCGTCTTGTGCTTGAGGCGCCGGAACGCGCCGGAATGGATGATCCGGTCCCGGTCGCGCATATAGGGTGTGCGCGTCAGGCTGTCCGTGTCGGGCCATTGCCGCCCCCGGCTCTCCGAGGGGCGCGACGCCAGGTGCGCCAGGTCCTGTCCGGCAGAAAATCCACTCACGTCAAAGCCTCCTTGCCCTGCGGCATGCGCGCAGGCGCCATTTGACTATCGCAGCCCAGCCCCTAAATAAGAGGATACAGCAATTGTCCCACTGTTGAGAGCGGTTAACCAAGCCTGATGAGCACCCCCTCCGTCACCGTTTCGCAGAAGGCCGCCAGCCGGATCGCCACCCTGACCGCGGCAGAAGGCCCCGGCATGATGTTCCGCATCGCCGTGAACGGCGGCGGCTGCTCGGGCTACCAGTACGACTTCTCCTTCGACGCCGCCCGCGCCGGCGACGACATCCTCATCGAGACGGACGGCGCCCGCGTGCTTGTCGACCAGGTCTCGCTCGAGCTTCTGGCCGGCTCCATCGTCGACTTCGTCGACGGCATCATGGGTTCGCATTTCGAGATCCGCAATCCGAACGCCAAATCCTCCTGCGGCTGCGGCACCAGCTTCTCTGTCTGAAGCTTGGCCCTCTGGCCTTGGCGCCCCGTCCGGCGTTAAATGCCATCCATGAAAATCGCGACCTTCAACGTCAACTCCGTCAAGGCCAGGCTCGAGGCCGTCACCGGCTGGCTGCGCACGGCCAGCCCCGACGTGGCCTGCCTTCAGGAACTCAAATGCGAGGCCAAGGCCTTCCCGGCCGAGGCCTTTGAAAGCCTCGGCTACACCTGCGCCGTTCTCGGGCAGAAGACCTATAACGGCGTCGCCCTGCTGTCGAAGCACGGCATCGAGGACGTGCGCGAGGGCCTGCCCGGCGACGACACCGACGAACAGGCCCGCTACATCGAGGGCACGATCGTCACCAAGGCCGGTGCGGTGCGGGTCGCCTCGATCTACGCGCCCAACGGCAACCCCGTCGACAGCGAGAAATTCCCCTACAAGCTCGCCTGGATGGACCGCCTCATCACCCACGCCAGAAGCCTGCTGAAGGACGAGGAACCCCTCGTGCTCGCCGGCGACTACAACATCATCCCCACGCCCGACGACGTCTGGGACCCCGTGGCCTGGAAGGACGACGCCCTCTTCAGGATGGAATCCCGCCGCAAGCTGCGCGAACTCGTCAATCTCGGCTTCACCGACGCCTTCCGTGCCTGCAACGCCAAGCCCCACCAGTACACCTTCTGGGACTACCAGGCCGGCGCCTGGAGCAAGGACCACGGCATCCGCATCGACCACCTCCTCCTCTCCCCCCAGGCCGCCGACCTCCTCACCGCCGCCGGCATCGACCGCAAGATCAGGGGACAGGACAAACCATCCGACCATGTGCCGGTGTGGTGCGAATTGAAGCTGTGACACCCGGCAGATAGGGAGCGGCAAATCCCGAACGAACTCCCTCCCCCGCGCGTGCCGCGCGGGTACTCCCTCGCAAGCGAGGGAGAGAAGCAACGGCGCGTCTCGCCCTCCCGAAGTGCGGGAGTACCCGCGCGCAGGCGCGGGGGAGGGAGTTGCCCGATGAAGGGCACACCGTCCCTGTATCGATGACGATGCCGTTGCCCTACTCCCGACCC
>JBEIHO010000033.1:0-31243 GCA_040381215.1 Alphaproteobacteria bacterium
AACATCTTCGCGGCGCGGTGCTGGAGGGCCTGGAAGCCGCCGATCACCTGGCCGAACTGCTTGCGCGTCTTGAGGTATTCGGCGGTCATCTCGAAGGCGGCCTCGGCCTGGCCCAGCATCTCGGCGGCAAGGCCGATGCGGGCGCGGTCGAGGATCTGGTCGAGCAGGGCCGCGCCCTCGCCGACGGTTCCCAGTGGCTCGGCATCAACATCGGTCAGCGTGATGTCGGCGGCACCCCGGCTGTCGACGGTGACAAGCTCGTGGCGCGCGAGGCCTTTTGCATCACCCTTCACGAGGAAGAGCGTGATGCCCTTCGGGTCGTGGGCCGTGCCGGAGGTGCGGGCGCTGACGATGAAGAGGCTGGCTGTGTGGCCGTCGGCAACATAGCTCTTGCAACCATTCAGCACGTAGCCCGGGCCTGACTGGATGGCCTTGGCGGCGACGCGTATCGGGTTGTGGTGCGCGCCTTCCTCGATGGCGAGTGCCGTGATCGCCTTGCCTTCGGCGATGGCGGGCAGGTGCTTCTTCTTCTGTGCGTCCGAGCCACCGAGGAGAAGCGCTGCGGCGCCGATCATGGCGGTGGAGAGCAGGGGCGAGGTTGCGAGGGTGCGGCCGGTTTCCTCGAGCACGAGGCCCAAGCCCACATAGCCGAGGCCTGCGCCGCCGTGTTCTTCCGGGACGATGATGCCCGGCCAGCCGAGCTCGGCCATGGTCTTCCAGAGGTCATCGTCGCGGCCGTTCTTCTTCTCGTCGCGCATCTTGCGCAGGCGCGTGACGGGGGCGCGATCGCGCACGAATTCGCGCGCCGCATCCTTGAGCAGTTTCTGTTCTTCGGAGAGTGAGAAGGTCATTGTGTGTCCCTCAGGCCAAGGACGCGCTTGGCAACGACGTTGAGGTTGATTTCGGTGGTGCCGCCTTCGATCGAGTTCGCCTTGGCGCGCAGCCAGCCGCGCGTGACGGCGAGTTCATCGGTCTTGAAGCCTTCGCCGCCCCAGCCGAAGGCGCGCGAGCCGGCGGCCTCGACCATGAGCTCGGTGCGCTCCTGGTTCAGGGTTGCGCCGGCGGCCTTGAACATCGAGGCCATGTGGCTGACATTCGCGCCGGCCTTTGCCTCTTCGGTTGCGCGCTGGACGCTGAGGGCGTAGGCGCGCTCGTTCATCTTGTGGCGGACGATGCGGGCGCGCAGGTCGCGGTCCTCGAGCGTGCCGCCGGCGTCGGTGCCGACGCTGGCCTTGGCGATGTCCACCACGTCAAGGCGCGCACCGGAGCCAAAGCCCGAGATGTTCGTGCGCTCGTATTGCAGCAGGCGCTTGGCGATTTCCCAGCCGCCGTTCTTGCGGCCGACCATGTTTTCCTTCGGCACCTTCACGTCGGTGAAGAAGGTTTCGCAGAAGGGCGATTCGCCGGAGATCAGCTTGATGGGACGCGTCTCTACTCCCGGGCTTGTCATGTCGATCAGGACGAAGCTGATGCCTTCATGCTTGACGCTGGTGTCGGTGCGCACCAGGCAGAAGCACCAATCGGCGTGGTTGGCGTAGGAGGTCCAGACCTTTTGGCCATTGATGAGCCAGTGGTCGCCCTTGTCCTCGCACTTGGTCATCAGGCCGGCCAGGTCGGAGCCTGCGCCGGGTTCTGAATAACCCTGGCACCAGCGGATCTCGCCGCGGACGATCCCGGGGATGTGCTCCTTCTTCTGCTCCTCGTTTGCATATTCAAGAAGCACGGGGCCCAGCATCCAGAGGCCGAAGGAAAAGAGGGGCGCGCGGGCGTTGATGCGGCGCAGCTCGGACTGGAGGATCGCGTTCTCGGCCGGGGTCAGGCCGCTGCCGCCGTACTCGCTGGGCCAGGTGGGGGCCGTCCAGCCCTTGGCGGCCATGCGGTCCAGCCAGAGCTTGGCTTCGGGGTTCTTGAAGACGAACTTCTTGCCGCCCCAAGTGGCCTCGTCCTCGGCGGACATGGGCGTTCGCATGGAAGGCGGACAGTTGGCTTCGAGCCAGGCGCGGGTCTCGGCGCGGAAAGCGTCCGGGCTTGCGTTGGTCATGGTATCGGGTCCCAATGGTTGAGCGGGGTGACTTTTCCCGAGGTGCGGGTCGGATGCAACCGGAAAACCGGGGCCGCGCCGTCGGCGTTGGTGATCCGGGTTCCGTTACGACCCGTTGCTTGGGGGCTGCCCGGTGGATACCCGGTGGTGCTGGCGCACTCCTGGGTTAGTATGCCGGCATTGTCATTCACATTCGCCAGAGGTTCACCATGTCTGCATCGCCGCAATCCACGGGTCGTCCGCAGGTCGACAAGGAGGCGCTACGGCGCAAGTATCGCGAGGAGCGCGACAAGCGGCTGCGCTCTGATGGCAATGCGCAGTATGTCGAGATCAAGGGGCAACTGGCGCATTATCTCGAGGATCCCTATACGCCGCTGACCGAGCGTGCGCCCAAGCGTGATCACGTGACCTTCGCGTTCATCGGCGGGGGCTTCTCGGGTCTTGTCACGGGGGCCCGCCTGAAGGAAGCGGGCATCCAGGATGTCCGCATCATCGAGAAGGGCGGCGATTTTGGCGGTACCTGGTACTGGAACCGCTATCCGGGGGCGCAGTGCGACACGGCCTCGATGATCTATCTGCCGTTGCTGGAAGAGGTCAGTCACCGGCCGACCGAGAAATATGCGCACGGACCGGAGATCCTCGAGCATTCGCTCAACATTGCGCGCAAGTACGGTCTTTATGAGCACGCGCTGTTCCATACACAGGCCCTCTCGATTGCGTGGGACAAGGCGGCGCGGGCGTGGCGGATCAAGACCAACCGGGGTGACGATTTCACCGCACAGTTCATCGGGCTTGGTACCGGGCCGCTGCACTTGCCCAAGCTTCCGGGCATTCCGGGGATCGACAGTTTCAAGGGGCACTCGTTCCATACCAGCCGCTGGGATTATGGCTATACGGGGGGCGATCCGAAGGGGGCGCTGCTGTCGAAGCTGGCAGACAAGCGGGTTGCCATTATCGGCACGGGCGCGACTGCGGTGCAGTGCATTCCGCATCTGGCCCGCAGTGCAAAGGCGCTCTACGTCGTGCAGCGCACGCCGTCCTCGGTTGACCAGCGCGACAATGCGCCCATCGATCCCAAATGGTTCGAGGAGATCGCGACACCGGGCTGGCAGCAGCGCTGGCTGGAGAATTTCACGATGAACCAGGCCGGGTTCGGCGCGGATGTCGACCTGGTCAATGACGGGTGGACCGATCTTGCCCGGCGCATCCGCAACCGCATCTTCGAATTGCCCGCCGACCAGCGCACGCCGGCCAACATGTGGATGGCCTATGAGGACAGCGACAACGAGAAGATGGAAGAAATCCGCGCGCGGGCCGAGCGGCTTGTGAACAGCCAGGAGACGTCGGAGAAGCTCAAGGCGTGGTATCGCCAGCTGTGCAAGCGCCCGTGCTTCCATGACGCCTATCTGCAGGCTTTCAACAATCCCAATACGCATCTCGTCGATACCGACGGCAAAGGCGTCGAGCGCATCACCGAGAAGGGTATCGTGGTTGCCGGCAAGGAATACGAGGTCGACTGCATCATCTATGCCAGCGGGTTCGAGGTGGGCACTCCACTGGAGCGGCGGGCGGGCTTCGACCTGGAGGGCCGCGACGGGCTGAAGCTGTCGCAATACTGGGTCGACGGGATGCGATCACTGCACGGGCTTCATGTCCACGGCTTCCCGAATGCGTTCCTGGTGCAGGCGTCGCAGGCGGCGAACCTGATCTCGAACTATCCGCATAACCTGAGCGAGGCGGCCAAGACGATCGCGCTGACCGTGAAGCATGCGCGTGATACCGGCGCGCGCGAGGTCGAGCCGACCAAGGAGGCCGAGGAGGCGTGGGTGAAGCTGATCCTGTCAGGCCCTGGCATGATGCTGGGGTCGCTCGATTGCACGCCTGGCTATTACAACAACGAAGGCCAGGATCGCGGTCCGGCCGCGAAGTCCTATGTCGGGCATCCGAACGGGCCGATGGCGTTCTTCTACCACATCGATGCGTGGCGGAAGGCGGGGGATTTCAAGGGGTTGGCGTTCAAGGATTGAGGGCTGGAGGCCCCCTTCGTCGGCGCGCTGGCTGCGGCACCGCCCAGCCCCATACCCCGGAAGGGGGCAGGGGGGGAGGTGTGTGTCTCTTCCCCCTTCAGGGGGAAGTCCCTGCGGCGCGGAGCGGCGCAGGGGATGGGGGCCGGTGACGGGTGCTAACTGTTCCCTGAGCAGGATGCGCGCGCGTGGGCCTCATTCCAGATGTGCTCCAGTACGCGGTCGAGGCACGTGTAGACATCGTCGTTCGCCACGCGCAGTTCTTTCCAGCCGGCGCGCTTGATGTATGCCGTCCGCCGGCGATCATAGGCACGCTGTGCCTCGGTCCAGTGCGAAGCTCCATCTACTTCGATCGTCAGCCGCAGCTTGCGGCAGGCAAAGTCGGCAATGAACGGGCCGATGGGGTGTTGGCGGCGGAAGTGCAGACCATCCATGCGTCCGCGACGCAGGCAGCTCCAGAGTATGCGTTCTGCGGCGGGCATCTGCTTGCGCAGGGTACGTGCGCGGTCGTGGGTGTTGTCGTTGGCCATGCGCTGAAGTCAGCGGAGGGCGCACGGGGCGTCAACGTTGAAATTGTAACAGAATGTCGCGCGGAGCAGGGCCCCCTTCGTCTGCGCGCTGCCTTCGGCACCGCGCAGCCACTTCCCCCTGAAGGGGGAAGAGATAAAAATCCCTGCCTCTTCCCCCTTCAGGGGGAAGTCCCTGCGGCGCGGAGCGGCGCAGGGGATGGGGGCCTTAGTGCACTGTCACCGAAATTAGCGGCGCCAGACGGCGGCTGAGGTCTGGTCTTCGCCTTGCGCGGCGAAGCGGCCGATTTCGTTGCGGCCGACGACGAGGTGATGGACTTCATCGGGGCCGTCAGCGATGCGCAGGGTGCGCATGCCGGTGTACATGCGGGCGAGCGGGGTCCATTGCGAGACGCCGGCGGCGCCGTGCATCTGGATGGCCTGGTCGATGATCTCGCAGACGCGCTCGGGCACCATGGCCTTGACCATGTGCAGCCAGATGCGGGCCTCGCGGTTGCCCAGCGTGTCCATCGCCTTTGCCGCCTTGAGCACCATGAGGCGCATGGCCTCGATGTCGATGCGGGCGCGGGAGATGATCTCGATGTTGCCACCAAGTGTTGCCAGCGTGCGGCCGAAGGCCTGGCGCGAGACGCCGCGCTGGATCATCAGGTCGAGCGCACGCTCTGCCTGGCCGATCGAGCGCATGCAGTGATGGATGCGGCCGGGGCCCAGGCGCAGCTGCGAAATCTCGAAGCCGCGGCCTTCGCCGAGCAGGATATTCTCCTTCGGCACCCGCACATTGGTGAAGCGGATGTGCATGTGGCCGTGCGGGGCGTCGTCCTCGCCGAAGACCAGCATGGGGCCCAGGACCTTCACGCCGGGCGTGTCCATGGGGACCAGGATCTGCGACTGCTGGCGATGCGTCGGGGCGTCGGGATTGGTCTGGACCATCGCGATCATGATCTTGCAGCGCGGGTCGCCGGCGCCGGAGATGTAGAACTTCTCGCCGTTGATCACCCACTCGTTGCCTTCGGCGACGGCGCGCATGCCGATGTTGCGGGCATCCGAAGAGGCGCGGTCGGGTTCGGTCATGGCGAAGGCCGAGCGGATCTCGCCGGCCAGCAGCGGCTTCAGCCAACGGTCTTTCTGCTCGGGCGTGCCGACGCGTTCCAGCACTTCCATGTTGCCGGTATCGGGTGCCGAGCAGTTCATGCATTCGGAAGCGAGCGGGTTCTTGCCGAGCTCGAAGCCGATATAGGCATAGTCGAGGTTCTTCAGTCCCTCGCCGGTTTCGGCGCTGGGCAGGAAGAAGTTCCAGAGGCCGCGGCGGCGGGCTTCGGCCTTGGCGCCATCGAGCAATTCGAGCTGGCCGGGGACATAGCTCCAGCGGTCGGCGCGGCCTTCCCCGAGGGCATGGAATTTCTCGGACATGGGGTTCACGACGTCACGCACGAAGGCGCGAACCTTCTCGAGCAGCGGCATGGCGCTTTCCGACATGCGCAGGTCGTTCAGCTCGTCCATCGGGTTGAAGCCGAAGGTCATCGGTGTCTTTGGTCCTGAAGCCATTGAGATTTCCGTCCTTTTCGATTGCGAGGCTGTTCCCTGTATTTCAGTTTGCATGTTGCCTTGCAATCGGGGAATGCTGGCCTGAGCGCGCGCAACCCGTTCGCGAAAGCAAGAGGCCCCGCAGGGCCGGGGGAGGGACGCCATGACGATGCCCGCCTATACGCGCCAGGAGCGCGCGGGGAAGTTGCCCTTCGGGATCAAGCTGGCACAGGGTGTCGGTGCCATCCCCGATACCATCAAGAACTGGGTATTCCAGACCTTCGTGCTGCTCTATTACAGCCAGATCATGGGGGTTGACGCGCTGCTGGTGTCGCTGGCGCTGAGCCTGTCGATCATCATCGATGCGGTCAGCGATCCCTGGATCGGTTCCCTGTCGGACAATCTCCGGTCGCGGTGGGGGCGCCGCCATCCCCTGATGCTTGCCGGTGCGGTGCCGCTCGGGGTCTGCTTCTATTTCGTCTTTGCCCCGCCGGAAGGCCTGTCGCACATGCAGCTGTTCTGGTGGCTGACGGTGTTCATGGTGCTTACGCGCGTGTCGCTGTCGGTCTATTTCGTTCCGTGGGCTGCGATCGCGGCGGAGCTTTCGGATGACTATCACGAGCGCACCTCGATCATGGCGTGGCGCTATGCCATCGGATGGTTCATCGGGCTCCTGTTCCCGTTCATCACGTTCGGCTTCGTGATGGTCAACACGCCCGCGCATCCGGCGGGGCAGCTCAATCCCGGAAACTATCCGACCATGGCGCTGATCGGTGCGCTGATCATGACGGCCGGCGCGCTTGCCACGACGCTGCTGACCTGGAAGCAGATCCCGTTCCTGCGCCAGCATGCAAGTGCCGGTGTTGCGCCGACGCTGGGGCAGACGCTGGCCGAGTTCCGGCGCGGCCTGCAGAACGAGCAGTTCCGGCTGTTCTTCATGATTGTCCTTGTGTCGTCGGCGATCACCGGCACGACGGTGAACATGGGCATCTACATGGCGACGTTTTTCTGGGGCCTGACGTCGACCGAGTTGCGGTGGTTTGCACTGATTGGCGTGGGTGCCATCCTTGCTTTTCCGCTTGTCGCCGTGCTGCAGCGGCGGGTCGACAAGAAGCATATCCTGCTCATGAGTGCGTTCCTGAGCCTGTTTGCAGGCGTGATCGTGGTGGTGCTGCGTTTCCTCGGGCTGCTGCCGGAAAATGGCAGCGCACTGCTGCTGTGGATCCTGATCGTGGACGGGGCGCTCTTCGCGGCGATGGAGGTCATCCGCGGGGTGATCGGTGCTTCGCTGATCGCCGATATCCTTGACCAGCACGAGCTTGAGACCGGCTACAGGCAGGAGGCGATGTTCAATGCGGCGGTCGTCTTCTGCATCAAGGCGACGTCAGGGCTTGGCATCCTGTTCGGTGGCGTGATCCTGAGCGTGATCGGACTGCCCACGGGCGCTGACCCCGCAAGCGTGCCCTCGGATGTGGTCTGGCGTCTGGGGCTTATCGTCGGGATCTGCCTGCCGATGCTGCACGTGATCCCGATCCTTATGATCCGGCGCTACAAGATCACGCGTGCCGTGCATGCCGACATCCGGGCGCAGCTCGATGCGCGCCGGAAGGGTGCGACGGGCTGAGGCACTGATATCAGCCGGTGCGCTTCACGCGGGCAAGGGCCCAGCCGCAGGCGATGGCGAGGAAGGCTGTCGTCACGAGGCTCGCCTCTGGACCGAACTTGCCGCCGGTGATCCACCATGGCGTGGACGAGATGCTGGCGAGGTCGACGATGAGCGCGCCGACCTTGAGGTTCTGACCGCTGACCTCGAGGCCGAAGCCCGTCGATGTCAGCCAGTTCCAGGAGGCATGCCATCCGCAGACGCCCCAGAGGTGACCCTGGTTGATGGCCCACACGGCGAGGAACACGCCGACGAGCACGATGTTCAGGAGCGCGACGCCCAGTTCGGCTGAGGGTTCGATGTTGCCGGCGTGCAGGATGCTGAAGATGAGGGTGCTGAAGATGATGCCAATGGTCACTCCATAGCGCGAGGCCGCAATCTGCATCAGCCAACCACGTATGAAGATTTCCTCTGTCGATCCCTGCAGGATGAACGCGAGCCCATAGGCGGCAAACGGGGCAAGGACTGCGGGGCTGGCGGCGAGGACTGCGCCGTTGGCTTCGATGCGATAGCCACCGAGGAGGGCGATGGCCAGGACGACGATCGCAAGGCTCGCAAGGCCGCCGAAGAGGCCGCCTAGGAAGGGTACGACAGGATTGCCGCGCAGGCCGATGGCGTCGAGGCGACCGCGCTCGAAGAACCAGATCCAGAGGAACAGTGGCACCAGTGCCAGCGCAAAGCCGGCGCCGATGCCGAAGGCTTCGCGGTATGGCGTCCCTGTCTTCGAATCGATGGCGGGGTCGAAGGTGAGGGGCGCGCCAAGACCCGACAGGTTCCAAACGGCGACGGCAGCAAGGGATCCCAGCAGAAGGAATGCGATGAGAAGTATGACTGTCGCGAAGGTCCAGGTTCGGCGGTGGCTCTCGGTCCGTGAAGCAAAGATGTCGGCGCCCTGCAGCTTGAACATGGTGTCCCCTTTCCAGCAGCCGTACATGGCATTTGAGGCAGGCAAGGACAAGCCGGCACACGGCGTGCCGGCCCATCACATTCCCGTGTGCTGGCTTAAAATTGTCCTTGCTGCCTCAGGAGACGCCGACCACGCCGCCGTCGCAGGCGATCGTCTGGCCCACGATGTACTGGCCTGCGCGCGAGGACAGGAAGATGGCGAGGCCTGCGATGTCTTCCGGGGTGCCGACGCGGCCGGAGGGGTTGTTCTTGCCGATCACATCCCAGTCCACGTCATCGGTCTTGCCGCCGAAGCCAACGCCGGTCGAGAGCATCCAGGTCGGGAAGGGGCCGGGCGCGATATTGTTGCAGAGGATGTGCTCCTTCGTCAGGTGGGCGGCAAGGAAGCGCGTGAGGTGGTGCACGGCGGCCTTGGATGCGCCGTAGGAGAAGGTCGAGAACACGGCCGACTTCAGGCCATCGATCGAGCCGATGTTGATGACACGGGCCGGATTGTCAGCGGTCCCCGCCTTGCGCAACAGCGGCAGCATCTTCTGGGTCGTGAAGAAGACGCCTTTCACGTTGGTGTCCATGACCTTGTCCCAGCCTATTTCCGGGAAATCGTCGAGGGGTGCGCCCCAGGCCACGCCAGCGTTGTTGATGAGGATGTCGAGTTTGCTTTCGCGGGCTGACAGGCGTTCTGCCAGTGATTTCACGCCATCGATCTGAGAGAGGTCCGCGGGCAGGGAAATGCATTCGCCCTTGTAGGCTTCCGAGAGCTTGCGTGCCGTCTCGTCACAGGCTGCGGCCTTGCGGGCCGAGATGTAGACCTTGGCACCGCCGGCGAGGAAGCCTGCAGCGATCATCTCGCCGATGCCGCGTGAGCCGCCGGTGACAAGCGCGACCTTGCCGCGAACGGAGAAGATGTCGTTGAACTTCGGATACATGTCAGGGGGTTCCTTCCGGCGTTATTTGTTGATCGACGGGTGGGATCATGCCTTGGCTCCGCCTTCCGGATCAACCATGCCTCCAGGGACAGGTTCAGCCTGCGCCCGGGAAGGGTGACGACGGCTGGAACGCGAGGGCAATGCCAAGGATGATCAGGGCGAGTCCGCCAGCGAGACTAAGTGCGTGGTAGACCGTGTCGAGCCATCCATCCATGGATCCTGCGACCTTCAATGCGGTTGCACGGGCCGTGGATGCAATCACCGCCAGGGCGGCGACAGTGAGGCCCGTTCCCAGTGACATGGCTGCCGTTCCGAGGATTCCCAGGATGAAGACGCCTTGGGCGAGTGCGAAGAGCAGGACAAAAATGGCACCCATGCATGGCCTTGCGCCAATCGCCACGACGATGGCGATGCCTTCGCGCCAGCCCTTGGCCTGGTCCGGTGAGACAACAGCATGGGCGTGGCCGTGGTGGTGCCTGTCATGCTGGCAACCGTGGTGATGGATGTGGGTTTGCCCCTCAGTGTCGTGCCCGTGCGCCGGGTGGACGTGCGTGTGTCCATCGGCTGTTGGCGGTTTGGCGGAAATTGTCTGGACCACCTTTGCGGTCCTTCGGCGTGCCAAGCGTGCCTTGAGGGTTTGGAACACAAGCCACGCGCCGATCGCGACGATAAGCCAGGCGCTTGCTGTTTCGAGCCAGCTGGCAACGCCTGCCACGTCACGGCTGATCAAGCCGAGAAGGGCTGCGAGGATGGAGACCAGTGCGATTGCGGTGACGCCTTGGGCGGCTGCTGACAGCAGAGACAGGCTGATGCCGCGGCGCACGGCGCTCTCATTGCCTACAAGGTATGCCGAGATGATCGCCTTGCCATGCCCGGGCCCTGCGGCATGAGCGACACCGTAGAAGAAGGAAAGGGCGATCAGCCAGGACGCTGCCGTGAGAGAGCCTTCGTCCTTCACGGCGCGGATGGCCTTGGCGAGGCCGCGCCAGAGGTCGCTCTGGACTTGCTGCAGCCAGGCCAGAAGGCTTGACCACCACGACATGTCTGCCGCCGATGCGGCGATGGCTGACTGGGCGACATGTGCGTCGAAAACCGCGATCATGACGAGTACCAGGGCGCTGTACCATGCAATCGGCTTCAGGCCTTGCATGAGACCTCGACCACGGCGGCGTTTGTGCTGCCCAGTACGTTATCCTCTGGTGCGATCATGCGGATGCTTGTGGAAAGGTTGTATCCGGTTGGCCGCGCCGTATCCACGCGCACAAGCTCGTGCTTGCAGGATGCGGGTGCCCCTATGAGAGACACTGGTGTCGCGGCCGAAGGAATGATGTCGATGTAATAGGACGGGTCGACACTTGAGAAGCGCACGCGGGTCTTTACCGGGTTCACGGGCTTTGCAAGTGGCAGGCGGAAGGCGAAGGTCAATTGTCCGTCCTTCACGATGGCCTTGGCATGCGTGGGCGCGGGGTTCTCGATCAGCCGGCCGTCCATCTCTATGAAGGTGAAATGCCGGAACTCTGTCAGGTTCTTTGAAAAGCTGTTCGCAAGTGACTGAAGTTCCTTGGGGTCAAATTTCCCATTTCCGTTGCTGTCGATGCCGTCGGTCGTGAACTGGGTGTAGAACTCGTCAAAGGTCCAGGAGATACCGATGGCGTCGATTTCGCCGGCCTTGTTGAAACTGATGGCCGAGCGCATCTCGATGAAGACGTGCGGGTGGGCTTGCGCCGCTTGAGCGAGTGCTAGGGCAGGAAGCAAGCCGAGGGCGAGGTGAACCTTGCGCATGGCCCTTCATAGCCGATCCGGCACCTGCAGAAAAGACGCGATATGCGGCCCATTTTCCCAGCTGAAGTTCGGGAAACCCGATGCGGGCTGCGCTCAGCGCATGTGTTCCCAGAAATCCCGTTCGTCCTCGAGCCGCGTGCTTTCGTCGGCCCGGAAGTCTCCGCGGGAGATCACGCCAAGCAGACGTCCGTGCTCGACCACAGGGATATGACGGAAGCCGCCATCCCACATCGTGCGCAGGGCGTCGAGTGCATTCTTGTTGGGGGTCAGCGTCGTGGGCTTGGGGGTCATCACCTCCGAGAGGCGCGTGTGCTCGGGTATGCGACCTGCGGCGACAACCCGGCAGACGGCGTCGCGTCCGGTAAAGATCCCCACGAGCGTGCCGTGCTCGTCCGTTATGAGGATCGAACCCACGCGGGCATCGCGCATGCGCTCGCAGGCCGTCTGCACGGTCTCGGACGGGCGCATGGTGACGGGGCGCTGGTTGAACACCATGTCGGACAGTTTGCGCATGGGGCGGCCTCTTCATTTTCGCAGGTCGATTGCGACGGCAGGATCGTCCGCCCGCGCGGCCGGGGCCTTGATCTTCATCAATTCGCAGGTGATGCCCGTGAATTGTTCCCCTGCGAGGCGAATTTGACCAGTCCCCTTCGCCGTTGAGGCGGGCCTGCCGCCTTTCCGAGGCCGGCGGCGATCAACCATGTTGCCTTGTGCCCCGGATGTGGAAAAGATGCGGCCTTGCCATGGGGGTGGCGAGGGGATGGACGCAAGATCGGGCGGCCTTTGGGCCGACATCGTGGTATTTTTCTGCCTTGTTGCGGGCTTGGGGCTGGTCGGCCAGCTCGAGGTTGCAACGCGTGCTGGCGTGGCGGTCGGCTTGCCGCTTGCAGATGGATATGTCGTGGCAGAGGCGCCGGTCCTCAAGCCCCTGGCGGCTCCTGTCGCTGCAGAGGTTGCGGTACCTTTGCCGGTGGAGCCGGTTGTGGAGCGGCCGGTCGATCCTGTTCTGCGTGCCCAGTATGAAGCGGTCCAGCCGAAGTCGGCGCTCGAACTGCAGCAGTTCAGGCAGTCGCAAACAGTGGGTGTCAGGGATGCCGCGGGACGAACGGGGATTGCGGCCCTTACCAGCATCAACCCGCGCGTCAACGCGTGGCACCTGCTTGCCTTCGACTGGGGCGGCGGTCGTCCGCGCGAATACTATCACATCGAAAACCCGGTTCGACGCGCGCAGGTTCTCAAGTTGAGTGATGCCGATGGCGGCGCCTTGCTGGTTGGTGTGAGTGGTGCTTTCGAGCGCTGCGATTTGTGGAGCGGACCGAAGCCGGCGCTGGCGTTGGCCCGGGCGAGCAAGTTGCCCTACGCACCGCTTTGTGGCGGGCGGGTCTTCCTGCGCAATCAGGTCGAGGGTTATTCAACCGATCTCGAGCAGATGACTGACTTCCTGCGGGATACGGTCTGGAAGGGTGATGACATCGTCGGCTTCGTGCGGGAAGCCGTCTATCAGGATGCATTTCGCGAGAGCGGGAAGACAGAACGCGCCGCGGCGCCGGCAGGGCCTGTCGTCGATGGCCTGCCGGATGCGCGCCTGCGGCCGCAGGCGCGTGGCGTCGCCGTGGTGCCCGAGGGTCTGGGGCTTGGTGTTGCCGGAGATGGCGGTGGCCGAATGCAGCCGGGTCGCTGGTATGGTGTCCCCGGCGGTCCGGGGATTCATGCCAGTGTGATGCGCGCCGGCGATGTGGCGCCCGAAATCTTCGAGCGCAACAAGGCACATCTCAGTCCTCTGGACGCGGTCGAGGCATCGGCGCTTGCCTATTTCGTGGCATTCGACCTTGACGTGCATGAAATGCGCTTTGCGGCCGGGACGGATCACCCGCGCCTCAATTGGTCGGCGCGCGTCCCGCCGTCCTCGCGTCACGAGGGGCTTCCCGGACCTGATGGCGTGGGATCGCCGGCACCGCTTGTGACCACGGGCATGGTCGGACCGACAGCGCCGGGCCAGGTGGCCGCCGCGTTTGCCGGTGGCTTCAAGCGCGAGCATGGAGGGTTCAAGTGGGGTGAGCTCTCGCAGCGCAATTTTGGTTCGCATTACGGCTTCATCGAAGGGGGGGCCGTGCTGAGCAAATTGCAGCCGGGTCTGTCGACCCTCTACACGCTCGACGACGGCTCTTTCGGCATGAAGACCTGGACGGTCCAGGATGACGCGATGCTGGAGCGGGTCGCCTATGCGCGCCAGAATGGCGTTCCGTTGGTCGAGGAGGGCCCGGATGGCGAACCGATGGTTGCTTCGCTGGTGAACCGATGGGGGCCTGGCAACTGGTCGGGATCGGTCGATGCCAAGCAGCGGACGTTGCGTGGCGGGGCGTGCCTGCTGCAGGCGGGCCAGAAGCAATATCTCGTCTATGCCTATTTCTCGACGGCCACACCATCGGCGATGGCGGTCACGTTCAGCGCGCTTGGTTGTCGTCACGCGCTCAACCTCGACATGAATGCGCCCGAGCATACCTACATGGCGCTCTACGCCAGAAAAGGTGACCAGATGGAAGTCCGTCATCTTGTGCGCGCCATGGCCAGCGTCGACCGCAACATCAAGGGGCGCCTGGTGCCGCGCTTCATTGCCTATCCGGATAATCGCGACCTGTTCTACATGGTCAGGAAAGGGGGTGCGCGGTGAGACGTGGATACGCGTCGCTGGGTGTTGTCTCCCTGGTTACTGCGGTTCTGGTTTCCGTCGCGGCGGCTTCGGGTCTCGGGCTGCAGGCGAAGAACGAAGCCCTGCTGCAGCAGATGGCCTCGACGTTCGGATATACGCCCGAGCAGATGACCCGCATCAGGGCGATCTTCCAGGCCTCGGGCCGCATGGGCCAGGGAAACCCGGCCGTGACGCAGCATCCGCTTTCATCCGAGCAGTGCCGGGCGCGGCTGGAGCGCGAGGGGGTCAGTTACAACAATCCCCGGTTCGAGAAGATCTGCGGTTCGAAATACATGGCGCCGCTCTACGATCCTGCGACCGAGCAGCCTGAGGATGCAAAAGTCTGCATCGATCAATTCGAGTTCCCCAATATGCCGTGCGCCTATCCGGTGGTCTGGACGCGGGCGCGCGAGGCGGCAGAGGTTTGTGCGGCGCAAGGCAAGCGCCTGTGCGATGCCCATGAATGGGAAGGTGCGTGCGCGGGACGTCTGACGCTGCCGGATTATGCCTTCAGGACCGAGGGGGCCGAGAGCGGCGAAAGTGCGTTCCGGCGCATGCGGGCTCAGCACAATGCGCGTCATGCCGCGGACAAGTCGTGGAGCTACGGGCGCGATTACCGCGCGGGTGTGTGCGGCACCGGCAGCCGCAAGAACGCGGGCTGCGCTGGTGGTGAGTGGGACAATTGCGGCTCGAACACCTATCCTGCGGGCAGCTTCCCGCAGTGTCGCAGTCCGCTTGGGGTCTATGATGTCAACGGCAATGCGGCCGAGCACATGAACCTGCCCACGACGCCGGGCGAGATGGCCAGTCGCGGCAGCAAGGTGCTTGGCCATACCGAGATGAAGGGAAGCTGGTTCGTCTGGGACAAGATCCGGGCGCATGAGGATTGGTGCCGCTGGCGGGCGCCCTATTGGCACGGATCTCGGGTGATGAGCGGCGATAGCCATGCGAACTATCACCTTAGCTTCAGGTGCTGCAAGCAGGCCGGGAACTAGACACGGTCAGAGTTTCAGGCGTGAAAACACGGGCTCGGGGATGAGCCTGATCACGCGCATGATCCAGGCCCACCACCAGGGTGTGTAGAGCGTGGCGCGGCTGCGATCTATTGCGGCGCAGATGTCCGCGGCGACGCGGTCTGGCGTGGATACGAGAAAGGGTGGCAGGCTCAGTTGCGACGTCATGGGCGTTGCCACCATGCCAGGCTTTATCGTCAGCACGTTGACGCCCGAGCCCTTGAGCCTGAGGCGAAGCCCGTCGCAGAAGACGCTGACGGCGGCCTTGGCTGCGCCATAATGCGCGTTCGATGCGCGACCGCGATCGCCGGCGACCGATGATATGACGGCGATCTGCCCCTTGCCCTGCCGACGCATGCGTTCGGCCAGCGCGGACATGATCGCAATCGTAGCCGTCGCGTTGGTGGTGAATTGCTCGACTGCCTTCAACGGATCCTTGTCACATTCATCCTCGTCCGGCAGTTGGCCATGCGCGATGAGTGCGATGTCGATGGGTGTCGCATCGCTGTGCAGGGCGGCGATCAGCGCCTGCTGTGCGGCGAAGTCGGTGACGTCGAGAGGGTGGCAGCTCACGGTTGCTGCGCCACGTGCGCGCAGATCTGCGGCGACGTCGGCCAGTCTCGGTTCGTTGCGTGCGGCCAGAACGAGGTGCGCATTTCGCTGTGCCCAGATCCTCGCGCAGTGGCTTGCGATGGAGGATGTGGCGCCGACAATCAGGATGCGGGTCATGATGCCACGCGCTCCCAGAACCTGGACTTCAAGGCGGGGTCGCGCATGGCTTCGAGTTCTGGCCATCGGGGATAGGCGGTGCGGAAATGCCATGCGCTCATGTGGGCGTCCTTTGCGGGGTAGAGGCGTCCTCCCGCGCGATGGGTGATGGCGTCGAGGCGGTGAAGCAGATCCTGCTCGAGGCGGGGGGTGTTGGGGAAGTCGATGGCCAGCGTGGTGCCCTTCATGGGGAATGACAGGAGCCCGGGTGACGGGATGTCGCCGCAGCGTTTGAGCACTGTCAGGAACGATGCCGCACGCGATCTTGTGACAGCATCCAGGATGTCTGCAACGCCCTGCTCGGCGGTGGCGTCAGGGAGCACGCACTGGAATTGCTGGAAGCCGCGTGGTCCGTAAAGGCGGTTCCAGTCGCCGATGCCGTCGAGGGGCTGGAAATAGGGCTTGTAATGCATGGTTGCAGCGGTCTCGCGCGGAGGAGACATGCGCCAGTACACGGGGTTGAAGGCGCGGGTCGTCAGGCTGTTGATGACCGGCAATGGTGGCGTCAAGGGAACCTTCAGCCCGGGCCTGCCTGCGCGTGCCGTGGTTCCGGCGGGCGCGTGGTCGGCGGCGATGTAGATGCCCCGACCGCGCTGGCGACCGGTTGCCATGCAGTCGATCCAGGCAACGCCGTACTCATGAACGCTGTCGAAGCGTTCCGACAGGGAGAAGAAGTCCTCGAGCCTGTCGAAGCGGCGGGTCAATGTGTTGACCGCGGGCGATGATACGGGGACAAGCTGGACTTCGGCCGCGGCAATGATCCCGGTCAAGCCAAGTCCGCCGATGGTGGCGTTGAAGAGGCTGGTGTTCTCGTCGCGGCTGCAGAGTTGCGGTGGGCTGTCCGACCGGATCAGTTGAAGGGCGCGCACGTGGCAGCCAAAGGTTCCGCGTCGATGGTGGTTCTTGCCATGCACGTCGTTTGCTATTGCGCCGCCCAATGTGACCGCGCTTGTGCCGGGGACAACGGGCAGGAACCATCCGTGCGGCACGGTGAGTTCAAGAATTTCGCCCAGCGTCATGCCCGCCTCGGCGTGCAGCGTGCCGTTTGTCCAGTCGATTTGGATGACCCTGTCGGCGCCGCGCATGAAGATGACTTCGCCTGATGCTGCAAGGCAGCTGTCGCCGTAGGCGCGGCCATTACCAAAGGCAAGCGTTGGTCGAGCGGCCGCGCGCAAGGCAACCGGAATGTCATCCCGCCAGTGCACGGCGTGCGGCCTTTGTGGCAAAAGGGGGTGGCGACCCCACGGCAGGAGGCCTTGCTTCATGATGCGGCAAGGAAGGCAAGCAGGAACAGCGCCCCGGACAGGTGGCTCACGCCATCGCGTGCGGCGAAGACGACGGGATCCTCGTGCATCTGACCGCGGTGGGTGAGCATCCATACCCGTGTTATCCAGAACAGCAATACCGGACATGCAAGCCAGAGAAGTTCCGGGTATGCGTAGAGCGCCATCGTACCCTGCTCGCGGATGTAGAGGGCGAGCACCAGAACCGACAAATAGCCCGATGCGGCGCCGAGAGACGAGATCATCGCAAGGTCGGTGGTTTCATAGTCGCGGCCCGGCGTCTTGCCCGTGCGGCCGCGCTCGAGGGCGTCCCTGATCTCGGCGAAGCGCTTGGCCAGCGCGAGGCTCAGGAACAGGAACATGGCAAATGCCAACAGCCAGAAGGTCAGCATCAGCGAGAGTGCTGCGACGCCTGCGATCACGCGCAGGGTATAGAGCACCGCAAGCGCAATGACATCCAGCGCCATCACCCGCTTCAGGAAGAGGGAGTAGGTGATCGTCAGCGCGTAGTATGTGGTCAACACCACCGTGAAAAGTGGCGGCAGTGTGAGGATTGAAATTGCGTACGCGGTCACCAGCAGGACGGGAAAGGCTGCGATCCCGGCATGGATCGAGAGTGAGCCGCTTGCAAAGGGGCGCAGGCGCTTGAGCCTGTGATGCCGGTCGTCGGCGAGGTCCAGGATGTCGTTCATGACATAGACGCTGGATGCGCACAGGCCGAAGGCGACAAAGGCGAGGACGGCCTGGCTGATGAGCGCCAGTTCGTCGAAGCGGTGGGATGAGAGCAGCGGCAGGAAGATGAGCGCATTCTTCGCCCATTGGTGGATGCGTATTGCCTTCAGCCAGGATTTCAGGAGGGCACGCAGGGGGGGCGGCGCCTGACGGGGTGCCTGCGCCGTGGTCTCGATGATGTCGTCGAAGCAACCGAGGTGGTCGCTGATGGCCTGAATGAGGCCGTCGCGCCGCGATACCGCCAGGGTGACGCGCCGTCCTGCCGTGCGTGCGGCGCGGGCGCGCTCGAGTGTTTCCTGATGATAGGGCAGCACCGAGACATCCACCGTGCCAGGTTGCAGCCACAGAGACTTGATCGCGACGGCCGAGCGCTCGCCTTGCAGTCCGTGGGGCAGCAATTCGTTATCGAGGGCAATCGTCAGGGGGATCGCTGTTTCTGGCCCCGGCGGGGCAAAGGCCACGTTGCTGCTCCTGTCCATGGCCGTTGCATTCGTGCCTGAAGAAAATCTACGGTTGCAGAGAGAACTTTAGCCTCTTTGGCGGACATGTCAAAAATGAGCGGTAATCTAAACGGACTGATGAGCCATGGTTTTCCTTAACGATACCGGTCGTGGCTGGCGTGCGCGGAACCTCACGGCATGAAGACGGTTTTCATCTACGGGCTTGGTGCGTTGCTTGCGATCCTCGTGAACCTGGGTGTGCAGGAGGTTGCGCTGGGTCTTTTTCAGGCGCTGACGTGGAACGTCGTGGTGTCGGTGCTTGCCGGAACCGCGGTTGGCCTTGTTTTCAAATATGTGTGGGACAAGGTGCTGATCTTCGACTATCGCGCCGGAACGGCGTCGCGCGATGCGCAGACTTTTCTTGGCTATGCGCTTACCGGTGTTGTCACCACGGCAATCTTCTGGGGGTTCGAGTTCGGCTTTGATGCCGTGTTCGGCACAAAGTTCATGCGCTATGTCGGGGCCGTGATCGGGTTGACGATCGGCTATGTGCTGAAATATCGCCTCGATCGTCGCTACGTCTTTGGCGTGGATCGCCCGCGCTGAATGGCCCCGCCGAGGGCAGGGCTTGGGTATTGTCCATCGGGAGCCCGGGCAAAGTCGCAATTGGCACAATGGTTAAGTCAAAAGCCGGTTTCTCCCGAAGCCCCTTGCATTGCTGCGACAATACGCACTGGAATCTTGGCGGCGTTACCGCTTAACTAGCCCCTGTCAGAGTCAGCGTTACAGGACCGGCCCCGGGGTCAGACAGATGGACTACGAAAACCAATTCAGCCAGGCGCTTGCGCAGGTCAGGCGTGAGGGGCGTTATCGGGTTTTCGCTGACATTGTGCGCAACCGGGGTGATTTTCCGCGGGCGACCCAATTCACCGAGGCCGGGCAGCGCGAGATCACCGTCTGGTGCTCCAACGACTATCTCGGCATGGGGCAGCATCCCGTCGTCCTGCAAGCCATGCACGCCGCGATCGACGCGGCTGGCGCGGGCTCGGGGGGGACACGCAATATCTCCGGCACCACGCATTATCACGTCGAACTCGAGCGCGAACTGGCCGACCTTCACCAGAAGGAAGCCGCACTTTTGTTCACGTCCGGTTTCATCGCGAATGAGGCGGCGCTGGCGACCCTTGGAAACGTGCTGCCGAACTGCATCATTTTCTCGGATGCGCTGAACCATGCCTCGATGATCGAAGGCATGCGCCACAGCAAGGCCAAGCGCGTCATCTGGCGGCACAATGATGTGGCGCACCTCGAGGAACTGTTGGCGCAGGCCGATCCGGCTGCCGCGAAGGTGGTGGCGTTCGAGTCCGTCTATTCCATGGATGGGGACATTGCGCCCATCGACGAGATCTGCAAGGTGGCGCAGCGCCATGGTGCGCTGACATATCTCGATGAAGTGCATGCTGTCGGCATGTACGGCCCGCGCGGTGGCGGTGTCGCCGAGCGCGATGGCGTGATGAGCCGCGTCGATGTCGTCAATGGGACCCTGGGCAAGGCCTTTGGTGTCATGGGTGGTTACATTGCGGCCAGCGCACGCTTCATCGATGTCGTGCGTTCCTATGCGCCCGGTTTCATTTTCACGACGTCGATCCCGCCTGTCCTGGCTGCCGGTGCGCTGGCCAGCGTGCGTCACCTGAAGTCGAGCCAGGTCGAACGGGCGCAGCACCAGGAGCGGGCAGCAACGCTCAAGGCCACGCTGCGCGCTGCGGGCTTTCCGGTGATGCCATCGACCAGCCACATCATTCCGCTGCTCGTGGGTGATCCGATCAGCTGCAAGGAGGTCTCCGACATCCTTCTTGCCGACCACGCGATCTATGTGCAGCCCATCAACTATCCCACGGTGCCGCGCGGAACCGAGCGCCTGCGTCTTACGCCATCACCCTGTCACGATGACGAAAAGATGCGTGCCCTGATTGCCGGCCTCGACGATGCGTGGTTGCGGCTCAAGATCCGGCGCGCTGCCTGACGGGGCTGCACAGATGGCAATCCTTCTCGAAATGATCCGGGTCGGTAACGTCCAGAAGATCGTTGCCGTCGATGACCAGTCGGGCACGGAGGTGAGTTTCATGGCGCCGGTTTCAGCCTCCCGGCTGGATATCGAGCGTCTCGCCCGGGCCAAGCTGGCCTATGTCATGCGCAGGAAATCCGCGGATTCCTGACTTCCGGGCATGTGCGGCTGTTAACCAGTGTGCCGCCAAGCCCTATCCAATAGGATTAGCGGGATTGATCCGTCGACGCGCAAGTGCTTGAGTCGGGTCGTGGGTAGTTGCTTTCCCGGACACTAGACCGGGTAGCACTCAGCGAGAGGGGCTTGCGCGGCATGAGGTGCCCGTTCTGTCAGCATGATGACTCCCAGGTCAAGGACAGCCGTCCGACCGAGGACAATGCAGCGATCCGGCGCCGCAGGGTGTGTCCGGCTTGTGGCGCACGGTTCACCACGTTCGAACGCGTGCAACTGCGCGATCTTGTGGTCATCAAGAAGAGCGGGC
Organism: Alphaproteobacteria bacterium; assembly: GCA_040381215.1. Lineage (GTDB taxonomy): Bacteria > Pseudomonadota > Alphaproteobacteria > Micropepsales > Micropepsaceae > SZUA-430. The sequence continues at coordinate 20,865 of JBEIHO010000033.1, forward strand.
GGCGAACGCCCTTCGATCGTGACAAGCTGATGCGTTCCATCCAGCACGCGGTGCGAAAGCGGCCGGTCGAGCCCGAGCGCATCGAGCGCATGGTGAACGGCATCGTGCGCCGGCTGGAGAGTTCGGGGGAAACCGAAATTCCGTCTTCGACCATCGGCGAGCTGGTCATGCAGGGCCTGGCGAACCTCGATGCTGTCGCCTATGTGCGCTTCGCCTCGGTCTACAGGAATTTCCGCGAGGCCAAGGACTTCGAGCATATCCTGGGGCAGTTGCACGAACCCGAGAGCAAGGGATCCTAAGGTCACGCGCGGCACCGGCCAATCGGATGAAGCCTTCATGGCAAGGGCCCTGCGGCTGGCGCAGCGGGGCCTTGGCCGCGTCTGGCCCAATCCTGCAGTCGGCTGTGTCATCGTCGATCATGATGGCCGCGTTGCGGGTGAAGGCTGGACGCAGGATGGCGGGCGTCCGCATGCCGAAACCGAGGCGATCAGACAGGCAGGTCCGCGCGCACGCGCTGGGGTTGCCTATGTCTCGCTCGAGCCTTGCGCCCATCATGGGAAGACAGGGCCTTGTGCCGAGGCGCTTGTTGCTGCCGGCGTCGCACGCGTGGTTTCCGCAACGCCAGATCCGGACCCGCGCGTGGCAGGCCAGGGCCACGCGCGCTTGCGCCAGGCGGGGATCCACGTTGATGTTGGCGTTCTGGGTGCGCAGGCGCGACACGTCAATGCCGGTTTCCTGTCGCGGGTAGAGCGGGGGCGGCCGCTCGTCACGCTGAAGGTTGCGACGACGCTCGACGGACGCATTGCGTTGCCCTCGGGTGAGAGCAAGTGGATCACGGGCGCCGTGGCGCGCCAGCACGCGCATCTGATGCGGGCGCAGCACGACGCCGTGCTGGCCGGGATCGGCACCGTGCTTGCGGATGATCCGGAACTGACATGCCGTCTGCCCGGGGTCGATCATCGCCGCATGGTCAGGGTGGTGTTGGATACGCACGCGCGCCTGCCTGACACGTCGCAGCTCTGTCGCAGCGCCGAGCGGCAGGCGGTCTGGCTGCTGACGGCGCGCGAGGACGCCGCGCAGCGCCTTGCCCTGCATAATGTTCGGATCCTGCCGGTAACGGCAGGGCCTGATGGCCTCGACCTGGGGGAAGCGCTGCGGGTGCTTGCCGCTGAAGGCCTGACACGTGTCCTGGCAGAGGGGGGCGGCCGGGTCCTGGGCAGCCTGCTTGCCGGAGGGTTTGCCGATCGCCTGCTCTGGTACCGTGCCCCTGCCATCATGGGCGAAGGACTTGGTGCCTTTTCGGGACTTGGCCTGTCCGGTTTGGCCGGGATGCCCCGGGTTTTGCGCAAAGAGACACAGGCGCTGGGGCAAGATGTGCTGGAAACTTACGAATTTGGCACCTAATACTCAGCGCCATGTTTACAGGCATCATCACGGACGTCGGCTCGGTTGAACTGGTCTCGCGGCGCGGCGACACCACCTTCAAGATCAGGACAAGGCACGATCCATCACAGATTCCCATCGGCGCGTCGATTGCCTGCTCCGGGGCCTGCCTGACTGTCATCGGCAAGGGCGGCGAGGCAGGCGACGCGTGGTTTACGGTCGAGGTATCGGCGGAAACAATTTCCAAGACCACGCTCGGAACGTGGGAAATAGGCACGCGCGTGAACCTCGAGAAGTCGCTGCGCGTCGGCGACGAGATTGGCGGCCACATCGTCAGCGGACATGTGGATGGTGTGGGCGAGATCGTCGCCATCACGCCCGAGGGCGATTCGCTGCGGTTTCGCATCCGCGCGCCCAAGGCGCTGGCGAAATTCATCGCGCCGAAAGGGTCCGTTGCCATCGATGGCACGTCGCTGACGGTCAATGAGGTCGATGGCGCGCAGTTCGGCGTCAACATCATTCCGCATACCGCGAAAGAAACGACCTGGGGCTCCATGCGTGTGGGGCAGGGCGTCAACATCGAGATTGACATGCTTGCGCGTTATCTCGCGCGGCTCAAGGAGTTCGCATGAGCCACAGCGAGTTCAGTTCCTTCATTTCGCCCACCGAAGCCATCATCGAGGATGCGCGTAACGGGCGCATGTACATCCTGGTCGATGCCGAAGATCGGGAAAACGAGGGAGACGTCATCGTTCCGGCCCAGATGGCGACGCCGGAAGCCATCAATTTCATGGCGAAGCATGCCAGGGGACTGGTCTGTCTTTCGATCACGCAGGAGCGCGCCGAGCAGCTGAACCTGCCGATGATGAGCCAGGCCAACGGTCAGCGCAACCAGACGGCCTTCACGGTGTCCATCGAGGCCCGCGAGGGCGTGACGACCGGCATCTCGGCGCATGACCGGGCGCGTACCGTGTCGGTCGCGATCGATTCATCCAAGGGTGCCGGTGACATCGTGACCCCGGGGCACGTGTTTCCGCTGGTAGCGCGCCGGGGTGGCGTGCTCGTGCGAGCGGGCCATACGGAGGCTTCCGTCGACATCTCGCGGCTTGCCGGCCTTGTTCCTGCCGGCGTGATCTGCGAGGTGATGAATGATGATGGCACGATGGCGCGCCTGCCCGACCTCATCAAGTTCGCGCAGCTGCACGGACTGAAGGTTGGCACGATTGCCGATCTCATCGCCTACAGGCGACGCCACGATCATTTCATCACGCGCTCGGTCGAGACGGAAATCGAAAGCCATTATGGCGGTCGTTTCCGGATGATGCTCTACGTCAATACGGTCGAGTACGCTGAACATATCGCCCTTGTCGTGGGCGACCTGAGCGCGCCCGGGCCGGTGCTGGTGCGCATGCATGCGGTCAACCTGCTTGACGACCTGCTGGCGGTGAAGGGTGGTCGCGACGACGTGCTCGCGCGGTCGATGGAAATCATTGCGCGCGAGGGCCGTGGCGTCGTTGTTCTCATCCGGGAGAGCCGTGCGACCTATGTTTCGGACCTGCTGCTGCGCAAGGAGGCTACGCCGGAGACGACGCCGCAGCGGCTGAAGGAGTACGGTGTGGGTGCGCAGATCCTCCTGGATCTGGGCATACAGGACATGATCCTTCTGACCAATTCTGTCTCGCGCAAGATTGTCGGGCTCGAGGGCTACGGGCTGCGCGTCGTCGGGACGCGCTTTGTCGGAACAAAATACTGAGGCTCCTTCATGCCAAAATCTCCTATCCGCATCCTGATTGTCGAGGCCCGCTATTATGCGGACATCGCCGATGCCGCACTGGCGGGGGCGCAGCGTGTGCTGCAGGCGGCGAACGCCGAATTCGAGGTCATCACCGTGCCTGGTGCGCTTGAGATCCCGGGCGCGATCGCGATGGCCAATGCTGCCGGACATCATGCGGGGCCGACGTTTGACGGCTACGTGGCCCTTGGCTGCGTCATTCGCGGGGAAACCACGCACTACGAGATCGTCGCCAACGAGTCGGCGCGCGGCCTCATGGACCTGTCCCTGTCGCAGCGCCTTGCCGTCGGCAACGGCATATTGACGGTGGAGAACGAGGCTCAGGCGTGGGCGCGCCTCGACGCGTCCAAGGTCGAGCACAAGGGCGAAAATGCTGCGCGTGCGGCGCTGGCGATGGTGCAGGTGCGCAGGCAACTCAATCTCGGGCATCGCTAGGATGGAAGACGGTTCCAAGGCCCGCCCGGCGCGCCGCAGTGACGGCCGTTCGCGCAGCGTGTCACGCCTTGCGGTGGTGCAGGCGCTGTACCAGATGGAGTTGTCCGACCAGGACAGCGAAAGCGCGATTGCCGAGTTCATCGAGTACCGGATGGGGCAGGAGGTCGACGGCGAGAAGCTAGCCGAGGCTGACAAGAAGTATTTCGCCGGCATCGTTCGCGGCGTGGTCGATAATCAGGAAGAAATCGACCGCGCGCTGGCGGCTGCGACGGGCAAGTCGTGGAGCTATGACCGCATCGATGCGATCATGCGCGCTGTTTTCCGCGCCTGTACATGCGAGCTGATGATCCAGCCGCAGGTTCCGTTCCGCGTCGTGCTGACCGAGTATACGAACGTGGCCACGGCGTTCTTCGAGGAGAAGGGGCCCGAAATCCCGTTCATCAGCGGTGTGCTGCATCGCATTGCCCGCGAACTGCGCGCCAGCGAAGTGGCCACTGCTGCCGGCGATCCATGAAGCGCCGCGCGCCGTTGCCCGGAGAATTTGCGCTGATCGCGCGGTACCTGGCGCCGCTGGCGCGCGGCGAGAAGGGTGCCTTCGGTCTGCAGGACGATGCAGCCCTGCTGGAGCCCCGTCGCGGGTGGGGTCTTGTTGTCACGGCAGATGCCATCGTCGAAGGCGTTCACTTCCTGCGAAGTGATCCGCCAGATCGGGTCGCGCGCAAAGCGTTGCGGGTCAATCTCTCGGATCTGGCTGCCAAGGGCGCGACGCCGCGCTGCTACTTCATGACGACCGCGTGGCCCGATTGGGTTGACGAGGCGTGGATTGAGGCCTTTGCGCGCGGTCTTGGCGAGGACCAGGAACTCTACGGGATCAGCCTGGCTGGCGGGGACACGACCCGGACGCCGGGACCGCTGTCGATCTCGATCACGGCGATCGGCGAGGCGCGCAGCGGCCATATGGTGCGGCGTGCCGGCGCGCGGGCGGGGGACCTGCTCTGGGTCACGGGATCCATCGGTGATGCCACGCTGGGCTTGCGCGTTGCGCGCGGGGAGCCACTGGATGTCGGCGGGCCTGATCGTTCAGCCCTGCTGCAACGCTATCAATTGCCGGAACCTCGCGTGGCGGCGGGTATCGCCATTGCGCGCATCGCGAGCGCTGCCGTCGATGTGTCCGACGGGCTTGTCGCCGATGTCGGGCATCTTGCGCAGTGTTCTCGTCTTGCCGTCGATATCAGGGCGGATGCGGTTCCCTTCTCGCGGTCGGTGCTGATGTCGCTGGGCACCGGCGCCGTATCGGTGCGGGATCTCCTGGTTGGCGGTGATGATTACGAGATCGCCTTTACCGCCCCTGAGGCCGCGAGCGGACGGATCCGGGCGATCGGGCGCCGGCTGTCGCTGGCGATGACATGCATTGGCGCTTGCCGCAAAGGGGCGCCGGATGTCGTGGTCAGGGCCGCGAATGGCAGCCCCGTGCGCTTTTCCGCAGCCGGGTTCACGCATTTTTAAATCGTCCATGTGCGGGTTTTTCACGGGCCGTTAAAGCGCCTGGTGCAGACTGGTCTTGCGGGCAGTGTCCCGGGAGTAGCTGCTATGCGTTTCATCATGGCCCTGATCCTGCTGATGATCGTCTTCAATGCCGGCGCGCGGCAGGATGCCGGTGCGACGCAGCCGGTCGCTGACTGACGTGCGATCCGTGATGGGGTATGCTCGTCTGCTGATTGCACTGGCTGCCATGGTCGCGGGCATCGCGCCTGCGCTGGCGAGCGGTGCGCCTGCCAAGAAGTCAGGTGGACACGGCGAGAAGGCTGAGGCGGTTCCCGAGATCCCGTCCCTGAAAATGCCGCGGCTCGTGGCGCCCCTGATGGTCAAGGGCGAGATGGTGCGCTACGTGCATTTCGAGGTCACGTTCGTGCTGCCAGACGACAGCAACAAGAAGATGCTGATGGACAAGGTGCCCTACATCCAGGACGCTTTCGTGCGTGATGTGCACGGCGCGACGATCCTCAAGAACGAAGAGACCCAGGAGATCGATGCGGCAGGGCTCCGTGGGCGCTTGCTTGCCATTGTCACCCGTCTGGCGGGGCCCGGCATCGTTAAGGATATCGAGTTCCGGGACGTCTCGAAGGACTTTCACTAGCTAATCTACCGTGTGGGCGGCGCATTTGCCGCAATTTACGCGGGTTGCAGTATTGCAAGCCCTCGGTCCGTTTGGCATGTTCCGCCGTCATTTTGGCCGGGGGGCCAAGCGAGTCGGTCATCGGCCTCTCGTCCAAGCGTCACGGCGCGTCCCTCCGATCCAAACCCGGGGGTGGCGTTCATCTCATTCCCGGAAAACTCATTTTCAGGGTCTGAGGGCATATGGATACCGGGACAGGACTTCTCATTACATTGGTCTGCGCCGTCGCAGCACTCATCTATGGTGCTGTGACGATCAGGCAGATCCTTGCACTTTCGCCGGGCAATGCCCGCATGCAGGAAATCGCAGGCGCCATCCAGGAAGGCGCTGCCGCCTACCTGAAGCGCCAGTACACGACGATCGCCTATGTGGCCGTCGGCGTGATGATCGTTCTGGCGATCGCCTTCCAGACCTGGAGCGTTCCGGTCGGGTTCATCATTGGCGCCGTGCTGTCGGGTGCTGCCGGTTTTGTCGGCATGCACGTGTCGGTGCGTGCCAACGTCCGCACGACGGAAGCGTCGCGCAAGGGGCTGGCCGACGGCCTGTCTGTTGCCTTCAAGTCGGGTGCGTCGACGGGCATGCTCGTCGTGGGCCTGGCACTGCTGGGCATCGCAGGCTTCTACGGCATCCTGACGGGTGTCGCCGGTCTCAGCGTCACGGACGAACTCCAGAACCGCCAGATCAACGAGGCGCTGGTCGCCCTCGCGCTGGGCGCATCGGTCATCTCGATCTTCGCCCGTCTGGGTGGCGGCATCTTCACGAAGGGTGCTGACGTCGGTGGCGACATGGTCGGCAAGGTCGAGGCGGGAATTCCCGAAGATGATCCACGCAACCCCGCGACGATCGCCGACAACGTGGGCGACAACGTGGGTGACTGCGCCGGCATGGCCGCCGACCTGTTCGAGACCTACGTGGTCACGATCGGCGCGACGATGGTGCTCGCCTCGATCTACTTCACCGAGGCCGACAAGAGCATGATGATGATGTACCCGCTCCTGATCTCGGGCGTGTGCATCCTGGCATCGATCGTCGGCACCTATTTCGTTCGGCTGGGTGCGAACAACAACATCATGGGCGCCCTCTACAAGGGGCTGGTGATCACGGCAATTCTGTCGCTGGTCCTTGTGGGCTTGGTCACGTGGCAGTTCATCGGCTTAGATCGCTCGCTGACGACCCTGACGGGTACGTTCACCGGCATGTCGATGTTCCTTTGCGGCATCACGGGTCTTGCGGTCACGGGCCTCCTCGTCTGGATCACGGAGTACTACACGGGCACGGGCTACCGTCCGGTTCGCGAGATCGCCAAGTCATCGGTCACCGGTCACGGCACGAACGTGATCCAGGGCCTTGCGGTCTCGATGGAATCGACGGCGCTGCCGGCGCTGGTCATCGTGTGGGGCATCATTGTTGCCTACACGCTGGCGGGCCTGTTCGGTATCGCGATCGCGACCACGACGATGCTGGCTCTTGCCGGCATGATCGTTGCCCTCGACGCGTTCGGTCCGGTGACGGACAACGCCGGCGGCATCGCCGAAATGGCCGGGCTCGACAAGGACGTTCGCAAGACGACCGACGCGCTCGATGCCGTGGGCAACACGACCAAGGCCGTGACCAAGGGCTATGCCATTGGTTCGGCCGGCCTGGGCGCCCTGGTGCTCTTCGCCGCCTACACGGCCGACCTTGGCTACTTCCGCGAGAATGCAACGGAGACCCAGTACTCGTTCTTCCTCGAGGGTGGTGAGAAGGTCGCGGTCAGCTTCAGCCTCGCCAATCCGTGGGTGGTCGTTGGCCTCTTCCTTGGCGGCATGCTGCCTTACCTGTTCGGCGCCATGGGCATGACGGCCGTTGGCCGTGCGGCCGCGGCGGTCGTCGAAGAGGTGCGTCGCCAGTTCAAGGAAAGGCCCGGCATCATGAAGGGTACCGAGAAGCCGGACTACGGCCGTGCCGTGGACATGCTGACGGTTGCCGCCATCCGCGAGATGATCATCCCCTCGCTGCTGCCGGTGCTGTCGCCGATCGTCCTGTTCCTGGGCGTGATGCTGATCGCCGGCAAGGGCGCGGCACTCTCGGCCGTCGGCGCCATGCTGATGGGCGTGATCCTGACGGGTCTGTTCGTTGCCATCTCGATGACCTCGGGTGGTGGCGCATGGGACAATGCGAAGAAGTACATCGAAGACGGTCACTTCGGCGGCAAGGGCTCAGACGCCCACAAGGCTGCCGTTACCGGTGATACCGTCGGCGACCCGTACAAGGATACGGCGGGTCCTGCCATCAACCCGATGATCAAGATCACGAACATCGTGGCGCTGCTGCTGCTGGCGGCCCTGGCTCACATGTGAGACCAGAGGCCGGCAACGACCTCGCAAATGCGAAGGGCCCCGGAAACGGGGCCCTTTTTCATGGCTTCAGACTGGCTGCAATGGCGCCGGCTGGCGCCCGGGCTCGGTTAGCGGTCGCCGGGACGACCGGGGCCGCTGGCCTGGCCGGGGCCGCCGGCGGGCATGCCGCCCATGTTGCCGAGGAGTTGCTGGAGGAAACCCATTTCCTTGCCGCGGCTTGGGGTTTCGCGGTCCACGAGGGCGATGACCTGGCCGTCCTCGATGCCATATTTGCGAATGTCCGCCACCTTGCCGTCCTCGGAGAATTCAACCGCGAGGATCTGGCGCTTGGTCACGTCCGGCGTGAAGAACGCGTAGCGTTCCTGCTCGGTGGAGATGTAGTACCAGGTCGGGTCTCCGAAGGCTGCGGTGCTGGAGGGCGTGCCGAGCTTTTCCTGCACGGTATCGCGGGTGTCGGCGCCAACCTTGACCTCGCCCACGCGTTCCTCGTCCGGAACATAGCCGCGGACGTCGCGGATCGGGGCGCAGGCGGCCAATCCCGAGAGCAGGAGGGCGCCAGTAAACAGAAAACGTGCGGACATTGGATTGCTCCCAAACGCGAGGGAAACTATGACAGATTGACCTAACGCCCGGCTACTCTAATTTCAAGGGACAGGGGCCAATTTCCGGGAAACCACGGCTGTGCGTTCTTTCTTTTCCGTCATCTTCAGGGGGCGCCAAGCCACCCGGCAGGGTGCCTTCATCTACAATTCGATCGTCGAACAGGCGCGGCGGCCCGAGTTCTATGCCGCCCTCGATGTGCCCGACACCATGGACGGCCGCTTCGACCTGATCGTGCTGCACGCGGGTCTCTATCTGCCCCGGCTCAAGGCCGTGAAGCAGGAAGGCCATCGGCTTTCGCAGGCCATGTTTGATCAGATGTTCGCCAATCTCGAGTTCAACCTGCGCGAACTGGGGGTCGGCGACATGGGGGTGCCCCGGCGCATGAAGGACATGCTGCAGGCGTTCTATGGGCGGGTTGCCAGCTATGACACGGCCTTGCGCGAGGGGAACATGCCGCAGTTGCGGGCAGCCTTGCACCGCAATGTCTATCGGGCTGCCGATGTGGACCCGGCGCGTGTCGATGCGCTGGCGATCTATGTTCGCGCGGCAGCGGAATCGCTGAAGGCGGCTGACGACCAGGTGATCGTCGCTGGTGCCTTCGAGTGGCCATCCCCATGAGCAAGGCCGAGGTACATGGTGAAGCTCATGGCTTCCGGCGGTTCCTGGCTGTACGCAAGATCGGCGATGGCGGGCTGGTGCACAAGGTCGATGCTGCGCCCGCAGAGCTGCAGCCGATTGCGGCCTTCCTGGATGTGGTCGCGGTCAAGGCGCTGCACGCCGAGTTCCGGATCAGCCGCTGGCGGTCCCGGGGCCTCAAGCTCGAGGGGCTGCTGAAGGCCGAGGTTGAGCAGGCTTGCGTTGTGACGCTTGAGCCGGTCACGACCCTGATCGACGCACCCTTCGAGCGGCGTTATCTGCCCGAGGAGATGCTGGACCCAACGGGCGAGGGTTCCGACATTTTTGTCGATCCGGAAGGCGAAGATCCGCCTGAGCCTCTGCCCCATGAGCTCGATCTCGGGGAGATCATGCTCGAGGAGATGGCCTTGAACATCGATCCCTATCCGCGCAAGGAAGGGACTGTCTTCGAGGCGGGCTCGGATCCAGGCGGGGACGCGCCGCCGCCCAGCCCGTTTGCAGCCCTCGCACGGCTCAAGGGACGGCTCGGCCCCAAGCAAACCTGAGCCGGGCCGCACGCCGGGATGGGTGACTGCGCCCTTATGCCCCCGCATTTGCGAGGGATGGCGGAAAACGGGGGGTTGAACTTATGGGCGGTTTCCTATTGTATCCGGCGCTCGTTTTAAGCCTTGCCGGGGCCGGTGGTTAACCACTGTCCGTCGGGGCTTGGCTTCATCGCATTGAGGAGAGGCGACCCATGGCGGTCCCCAAGAGAAAAGTAAGCCCGTCCCGGCGCAACATGCGTCGTTCGCACCATGCCCTGACGCGTCCGGGCTATGCGGAATGCAGCAATTGCGGCGAGATGAAGCGTCCGCATCACGTGTGCCCGAAGTGCGGCCATTACGATGGCCGTGAGGTCGCGAAGCCGAAGAGCAGCTAGCCTCTTTGCCTGTCGGGGCGCATAGTGAACCGATGATTTGTCGGTGGCTGCCTGAAAGGACCAAGAGCGCGTGACACGGGAAATCGTCGTCTCAGT
>JBEIHO010000034.1:0-30593 GCA_040381215.1 Alphaproteobacteria bacterium
ATCATCAAGGGAACCTGCCTGACGCGCGACGGAGAGGTCGTTCACCCCGCACTCAAGGCCTGAAGGAGCATTGCCATGGAAGCCATCGACCCCTTCATCTTCCGCCTCTCGATTTTCGTGCTCGCCATCTTCGTGGGCTACTACGTGGTCTGGAGCGTGACGCCAGCCCTCCACACGCCCTTGATGTCGGTCACGAACGCGATCTCCTCCGTGATCATCGTCGGCGCGCTTCTGGCTGTGGGCGTCGACCTGATCGCTGCCGGTGACAGCGGCTGGATCGCCAAGATCTTCGGCGTCATCGCCGTGATCCTCGCCAGCGTGAACATCTTCGGCGGCTTTCTTGTCACCCAGCGCATGCTCGCGATGTACCGCAAGAAAGAGAAGAAATAGGCCGGCCGCGTGGATCCCTCGCTCTCCCTCGCCGACATGATTTCTGCCGGCCTTGTCGTGGCAGGGGCGGGAGAGCTTGTTGCAGCCCGCTACTTCGCCTTTCAGGAAGAGCCAAGGTCTCAGCTCATCGCCGCCCTGCTGCTGTGGGAAGGCCTTGCAATGTTTGTCTGCGCCACCGTTCTCCACTGGCGGCAGGATTTCGGAATGTCGACAATTATCGCTCTCATTGCCATCTGGATGGCCGGCGCAGGCATGGGCCTGCTGCGCGCCGGCATCTTCGATGCACCGCACGAATAAACAGGATCGGGCACATTCATGAACGCAAATCTGGCCGCTGTTCTCTATCTCGTATCGGGCGTCCTGTTCATCCTGGCCCTGCGAGGCCTGTCGAGCCCGGAAACCTCGCGCGCGGGCAACCGCAACGGGATGCTGGGAATGGTCATCGCCATTCTCACGACACTGGCGGTTTCAAGTCCCACGGACGCGCTGACGTGGGGGCTGATACTCGGTGGCATGGCCATTGGTGGCGGAGCGGGCGCCGTCATCGCCAGGCGCATCGCCATGACGCAGATGCCTCAGCTGGTTGCGGCCTTCCATAGCCTTGTCGGCCTCGCCGCGGTCTTCGTGGCCGCGGCCGCCCTTTACGCGCCGCAAGCCTTCAACATCGGTGAGCCTGGAAATGTCCACGTCCAGTCGCTGATCGAGATGTCGCTGGGCGTTGCCATCGGCGCGATCACCTTCTCCGGTTCGGTCATCGCCTTCGCGAAGCTCAACGGCAACATGTCGGGCGCGCCCATCATCCTGCCTGCGCGCCACCTCGTGAACATTGTCATCGCCGCCGCCATCGTCGCCTTGATCGTCCTGCTGGTCATGAGCCACGGCGAGGCAACGTGGGCCTTCTGGGCCATCACCGCGCTGTCGATCATTCTCGGCGTGACGCTGATCATCCCCATCGGCGGCGCCGACATGCCTGTCGTCGTCTCGATGCTCAACTCCTATTCGGGATGGGCTGCCGCGGGCATCGGCTTCACCTTGGAGAATTCGGCCTTGATCATCACCGGTGCGCTGGTGGGTTCGTCAGGCGCCATCCTCAGCTACATCATGTGCAAGGGCATGAACCGGAGCTTCTTCTCGGTCATCCTCGGTGGCTTCGGCGGTGAAACCGCGGGGCCGGCCGGCAAGCAGGAAACCCGACCCATCAAGCAGGGCTCGGCCGAGGATGCGGCCTTCATCATGAAAAATGCCTCGTCGGTCATCGTTGTGCCCGGATACGGCATGGCCGTCGCGCAGGCCCAGCACGCACTGCGCGAGATGGCCGACAAGTTGAAGAAGGAAGGCGTCAAGGTCTCCTACGCCATCCATCCCGTTGCTGGCCGCATGCCGGGCCACATGAACGTCCTGCTGGCCGAAGCCAACGTGCCCTATGACGAGGTCTTCGAGCTCGAGGACATCAACAGCCAGTTTGCCATGGCGGACGTCGCCTACGTGATCGGCGCCAACGACGTGACCAATCCGGTTGCCAAGACCGACCCTCAATCCCCCATTTACGGCATGCCCATTCTCGATGTGGAGAAGGCCAAGACGGTCCTGTTCATCAAGCGCGGCATGGGTTCGGGATATGCGGGCGTCGAAAACGAGCTCTTCTTCCGCGACAACACCATGATGCTCTTCGGGGACGCAAAGAAGATGACCGAGGAGATCGTGAAGTCCCTGGGTTAGCCTTGTCGCGCCGCCCGCGACCCCGCGGTAGGCGTGCCAGCGTTAACTTTCGCCGGATTTTGTGATTGCGTGATCCTTGGGGCTGACACGATGCTGTCGGCACGCTAGACATAGCGCAGCATCTCCCAGGGAACGTTCAGGATGAAATTCCGCCACCTCATGCTCATTCCCGTGATCGGCGGGTCGCTGTTGCTGGCCTCTTGCGAGAACCCCTTCGCGCCGACGGGGAGCAACTCGGATGTGCCGGAAGTCGTGCCCGAAGCGAAGGCCGCGATCGAGCAGTATGTGGCCAAGGTCAATGCTCACGACGCACCCGGCGCAGGCGAGCTCCTGGCGGACGGCCCGGGGTTCGTCTGGATCGAGAACGGCGAGGTAACCTACGAGACCAAGACCGCCGCCGTGGCAGCCCTGACCAATTATTTCGCCGGTTTCCCGGAATCCCATTTCGAAGCCTACGACATGAAGATATCGATGCTGACCGACGAATCTGCCGTGGCCATCTTCAGGTACACGCAAACGGTCGCCGCCAATGGCCAGTCATCGCTGAAATTCGAGGGCACCATGACGCTGACGCTCGCCGAGCGTGACGGTGACTGGAAAATTGTCGTGGGCCACCGCAGCGCCAGCAAATTCCCGCATTGAGGCATGCGCACTAACCATTTGGCCGCATTGCCGAATCACCTGTTGATCCCCACGTCCCCGGCGTGGTTCTCTCGACCTCGGGGCAGTGGGATCCATGGGAAATCAGGTTCTTGAACTCAAGGGCGTGACCAAGCGCTACGGCGATTTCACCGCCGTGAACGGCGTCAGCTTTTCTGCGCCCGAGGGCAAGATCGTCGGCCTTCTGGGCCCCAACGGCGCAGGCAAGACCTCGACCCTGCGCATGATCCTCGGTATCTCGACGCCGACCGAAGGGTCCATCACCCTGTTTGGCAAGCCGCCCGGCCGCGCCGTGCAGCACCGGATTGGTTACCTGCCCGAGGAGCGCGGCCTCTACAAGCGCATGACAGCGCTCGAGACCATCGTGTATTTCGGTCGCCTCAAGGGTTTGTGGGCCGCCCAGGCCCGCAGCCGCGCACTGGAGCTTCTGGAAGAGCTGGGTCTCTCGCACGTCAAGGACCGCCGCATCGAGGCCCTGTCCAAGGGCATGGCGCAGAAGATCCAGCTGGCAACGGCGATCGCCCATCGCCCCTCGATGATCATTCTCGATGAGCCGTTTTCAGGCCTCGATCCGATCAACCAGAACGAGCTCGAAGCCGCTATCCGCAAGCTTGCCCGCAACGGCGCCACGGTCCTTTTCTCGACCCACACGATGAGCCACGCCGAACGTCTGTGCGACCGCTTCGTCATTCTGGTCAAGGGCAACAAGGCTTTCGACGGCACGCTGCAGGAGGCGCGCGCCGTGATGCCGCGCAGCGTCAAGCTCGAATCCCCAAGCGACCTGTCTTTCGTGGCGGGAATCCCCGGCGTCGCGCGCATACAGCCACCCCATGACGGCGTCACATGGTGGGAGGTTTTCCTGGCTGCCGGCACGGACCCGCAAATCATCCTGGCAGCGTGCTTCGAGAAGGGCGTGAAGCTGACGCGCTTCGACACATCGGCCCCGCCATTGCACGAGATCTTCGTCTATCTCGCCGGCGGCAATGCGGAGGGCCTCGTGCCTTGAGAGAGACCTGGATCATAGCCTGGCACGGCTTTGTGCAGCACGCGACGTCCCGGCCCTTCCTGCTGGGCGTGATGCTGCCGCTGTTTTACCTCATGCTGGTGGGCTGGGTGCCAAGCGCCTCGCAGAGCCAGTTGGCACTTCTGGGAGCCCCGATCCGCCATTTCGCCGTTGTCGACGATACTGGCCGCATGATCCCCGCCATCGATGCCGCCATCGCGCGCGAGCGTCTCGACCGTGGCATGCTGGCATTGAACGCCTACGCCCGGGAGCACGCCGACGAGCCGAAACTGCGTGCCGCGAACCCGGACCTGGCAGCCCTCCTGCTCGATGCAGACCCGCTCAGCAAGGCATCGGCGCGAATGCTCGAGGCAAGGGGAGGGGCAATTCCAGCCTTCATTGCCCTGCGTCCTTTCCTCAAGCCCGGCGCGCCGCCATTCAACGAGCCGACCGACCAGTTCGTGCGCATCGACCTGCCCGAGGACCTGCGCCCCGGACCAGAGCTGCTTGCGGCCGCCCAGCCCTACCTGTCGGCCGAAAAGCTGACGCGTGGTCCGCTCGGCCCCGTCCACCTCTGGGCCATTCTGTTGATCCCGAAGGGGATCCTCGACGGGTCGACGTCCGCAACCTACATGGCCGATGACCTCAACCGCCCCGGCCTGCGCGAGTTCTTGCGCACGGCAATGGACGGCGAACTCAAGCGCCTGGCCGCACAGGGTCTTGCCGTCCCACCCGCAAGCGTGGAGCGCATACTCGGCACCGCCAGCCAGATCGCATCGGTCGATCCCGATCCCGAGAAACTGGGTGCCGTCACGGGCGTGCGCCAGCTGCAGGTCCTCGCGGCCAATCTGGTCTATTTCATGCTCTTCTTCGCGCTGTTCATGACCGCCAACATGGTGGTGATGGCGCTGGTTGAAGAGAAGAGCAACCGCGTGGCCGAGTTGCTGCTGTCCTGCGTCAGGGCCGAAACGCTGATGGCAGGAAAGCTTCTGACGGGGCTGCTGCTGGCCCTCTTCCTGGTCGGCGTGTGGGTAGTGACCGTGACCACCACCATCGGTGTCTTCTTCCCGGCAGGCCAGGCCATCGCCGCAGAGTTGCTCGAAAACATCTCGAGCCCCGCGCAGATCTTCCAGATCACTGTGTTCTTCGCGATGTCCTACCTGACTGTGGGCGCCTTCTTCCTGGCGGCTGGCAGCGCGGCCAATTCCATTTCGGATGCACAGGCCGTCGTGGCACCAGCGACGTTGGTAACGATGCCCATCTGCATGCTGCCGCTCGTCGTGGCCTACGCCCCTGAGAGCGCCTTTGCCCGCTTTGCCTCCTACGTTCCGTTCTTTGCGCCTTTCACGATGATGGTGCGCTCGCTGAGTTCGCCCGAGGGCATCGACATCCTCGGCTCGTTCGTCGTCAGCGCCCTGACGCTCTGGTGGCTGATCCGGCTTGTGGCGCGTGTGTTCCGGGCCAACCTCCTGCGCCCCGACGCGCCGGCAAGCTTCTCGGGGTTCCTGCGCGACCTCTTCAATCCGCCGCGACGCATCTGATAGCCCGCCGCCTCGCCAGGCTGCGGGCATGAAAAAACCGCGGCTCCCGGTACAGGATGCCGCGGTTCTGATTCAAACGCGATGGCAGGATTACGGGCGTGCCGGACGCGCGACGCGCGGCGTCTTCGGGAGCAAGCCTTCACGCTGCAGCTTCTTGCGGTGCAGCTTGCGGGCGCGACGCACAGCTTCTGCCTTCTCGCGGGCGCGCTTTTCCGAAGGCTTTTCGAAGTGATTGCGCAGCTTCATCTCGCGGAACAGGCCCTCGCGCTGCATCTTCTTCTTGAGCGCCTTCAGGGCTTGGTCGACATTGTTGTCACGCACGACGATCTGCAAGGAAAACCTCCGGTTCGAACTCTGGACGCCAAATGAAACAGGCCAGTCCCCGTGGACCAGCCCTCTGGAAGGCCGCGTAGTTACCAGAGACAACAGCCCCTGTCCACCCTTGCCGGGTGCGGCCGCAAGGCTCATATCTCACCCATGACAATCCGCAAAATCGCACGAATGGGCCACCCGGTCCTGTCCAGAAAGGCCGACCCGGTGACGGACCTGGCCGATCCCGAGCTGCGCCGGCTCGTGGAGGACATGGTGGAAACCATGATTGACGCCCCGGGTGCAGGCCTTGCGGCCCCCCAGGTCCACGAATCCGTCCGTGTCGTGGTCTTCCAGGCGCCCGTAGGACGGGCCGACCCCGGCCTCGCCGAAGCCGAGCTGTTCGAGCACACGGCCCCCCTGACGGTCCTGGTAAACCCCGAGATCGAGATCCTCTCCGCCGCGCGCGAGGGCGGCTGGGAGGGCTGCCTGTCGGTCCCGGGCCTGCGTGGCTGGGTCGAACGGCCCGCCCATATCCGCTACCGGGGCACAGGGCTCGATGGCACCACGATCGAGCGCGTGGCCAAGGGCTTTCATGCGCGCGTCGTGCAGCACGAATGCGACCACCTTGACGGCATCCTCTACCCCCAGAGAATGACCGACCTGTCAAAACTCATATTCGAGAGCGAGAGCCGCCACTGGCTCGAAAGGAAGACATGAGCACCACCGGCCCCGGCAACGAGCTGCGCGAGAAATTGCTGGCAGACCTCTTGCCCCACGTCGCCTTCGATGGCTGGACCGACCGGGCGCTGGCCGACGCCGCCGCGCGCCTGGGCATTGATGACGCCGACACGCGCGTCGCCTTTCCCCGCGGTATCGCCGACGCGATCACCTTCTTCTCCCACAAGGCCGACGATGAAGCCGAGCAGCGCATCGCAGAGGCAGACCTCAAGTCCATGAAGGTACGCGAGCGGGTTGCCTTCGCGGTTCGCGCCCGCATCGAGGCCATCGGCGCCCACCGCGAGGCGGCCCGGCGCGGGGCGGCCCTGTTTGCGCTGCCGCAGCATGCGCTCGACGGCGCGGCGTGCGTCTACCGGACCTGCGACATGATCTGGCGCGCGATCGGCGACACATCCACCGACTTCAATTTCTACACCAAGCGCGGCCTTCTGTCGGGCGTCCTCACCTCCACGATGCTCTACTGGTTTGGCGACACCAGCGAGGACAATGCCGAAACCTGGAAGTTCCTTGACCGGCGCATTGCCGATGTCATGCAGATCGAAAAGGTGAAATCGGCCGTCCTGAAGGTCGCAAGCACGCTACCCAGTCCGCTGACGATCCTGGGTGCGCTGCGCTATCCGGGCCGCTAGTCGGCCGGCCTGAGCCCCAGGGGATAGAGCCGCGTGAAGTGGCCCATCTTGCGCCCGGCGCGTGCGGCGCCCTTGCCGTAATGGTGCACGGCGGTTGAGGGCTGCAGCGCCAGCGCCTCCCAGCGCTCGATTTCATCGCCCAGAAGATTGGTCATGACGGCGTCGCTGTGGCGCTGTGTGTCGCCGAGCGGCCACCCGGCGACAGCGCGCATGTGCTGCTCGAATTGGCTCACGGCACAGGCATCCAGCGTCCAGTGACCGGAATTATGGACACGCGGAGCGATCTCGTTGACCAGCAATTCGCCGCCGTCCGTCTCGAACAGTTCGACCCCCATGACGCCGACATAACCGAAGGCGCCAAGCAGTGTCTCGGCAATGAGCCGGGCGTCGGCGCGGGTGCGGCTCGACGCGCGGGCAGGTGCCAGCGTCGTGCGCAGGATGTGATCCTCATGCCGGTTCTCGACCAGGTCATAGCTGGCCGTCGTCCCGTCGATGCCACGCGCAGCGACCAGAGAGAGCTCCCGGCGAAAGGCAACGAAGCCCTCGAGTATGCAGGGAGCACGGTGCAGCGCCTCCCAGGCGCTCATCAGCGCGTCCGGCGTGCGGACCATCCGCTGCCCCTTGCCATCATAGCCGAAGCGCGACGTCTTCAGCACCGCCGGGGTCCCCACGACAGCCAGCGCCCGGGCCAGAGAGGCCTCGCTGTCGACCGTCGCAAAGGGTGCGGTCCCGATACCGGCATTCCTGACGAAGGTCTTCTCGGCAACCCGGTCCTGGATAACCGACAACGCGGCAGGCGAGGGCCGCACCGGGCGGAGTTGGTTGAGGATGAGCGCCGTGTCACCGGGAACATTCTCGAACTCGTAGGTGATCACGTCCACGCGCGCGGCAAACGCTTCGAGCGCCGCCCGGTCGTCATAGCCCGCGACCACGTGCCAGTCACAGACCTGGAAAGCGGGCGCATCGGTCTCCGGGGCATAGACCGCGCACCTCAGCCCCAGCCGCGCAGCCGCCATCGCAAGCATGCGTCCAAGCTGTCCCCCGCCCAGGATGCCGATGGTACCGCCCGGCCGTACGATCCGCATGTTGTCAGCGGGCATTGTCTTCATCGAACGGGGCTTCAGGAACATCGGCCGTCTGCCGGGCGCGGAAACCGTCCAGTCGCTTCGCCAGCTCCTTGTCGCCAAGCGCAAGGATCGCCGCGGCAAGCAGCGCCGCGTTCTTGGCGCCCGGCTTGCCGATCGCAAGCGTACCCACCGGAACACCTCCCGGCATCTGGACGATCGACATCAGGCTGTCCAGCCCGTTCAGCCCGGTCGCCGCAACGGGGACACCAAGCACGGGCAGGGTCGTCATGGACGAGGCCATGCCTGGCAGATGCGCAGCCCCGCCGGCACCGGCGATGATGACCTTGAGCCCGCGCGCCCGCGCGCCCTTGGCATAGGCAAAAAGCCGGTCAGGCGTGCGATGGGCCGACACGACACGAACCTCGTGCTTGACGCCGAGCTTGTCGAGCATGTCGGCAGCCTCGGACATGACCGACCAATCCGATCGGCTGCCCATGATGATGCCCACGTCGGCCTGGATGCGTTCGCTGGCGGGATTGGGTTTCGTGGCCATGCCGGCCTTGCGCTTCCTGATATGTCTGCTGGCGGGGACCCTGTTGCCCCCGAAGCGTGAGAAGCGCCGGATTATAATGGTTTGGCGGAACCATTGGAATCCGGAAGTCACCCCTCCTTAAGCAATTGGTCGCAGCCTGAGCGTTAACGATTCGTGACAGCGCACGCGCCCGCCTTGCGCTATATTGGTAGCTCATGAAGATCACAGGCAACCGCCCCGGCTCAGTTTCAGGCGCCTCAGGCGTCGGCGCCTATGCGTCCGTGCAGAAGGCCTCCTCTGCGGCGCAGCCAGCAGCGACCCGTCCGGCCGGCGAGGTCGCGTCGGTTCTGGGCATACCCGAAAGCGAGTTCACGCCGCGGGTGCGTGACGCCATCATGAACCTCATGGGTGAGGTCGATCGCCTGCGCGGTGAACTGGAGCTGGCCCGCAGCCAGATCGAAGCCGTCCAGGCATTGGCCGACCAGGACGGCCTCGTGCCCCTGCTGAACCGGCGCGCCTTCGTGCGGGAAATGTCCCGCATCCTCGATTTTGGAGAGCGTTACGACCTGACCGCCTCGCTGGTCTATTTCGACCTCGACGGTTTCAAGAGGGTCAACGACACCCTTGGGCATGCCGCAGGCGACGCGGTGCTCCGGCATGTCGCAAGGATCCTGACCGATAATGTGCGCGAGTCCGACGTGATCGGACGCCTCGGCGGCGATGAGTTCGGGTTGATCATGGCCAAGGCTGACCGGGACGCAGCCGAGCGCAAGGCGAAGTTTCTGGCCGGCCAGCTGTCCGGCACACCCTTCGACTGGAACGGCCACCGCATCGAGCTTTCGATGGCGCACGGCGTTCACGTCTTCCGAAAGGGCGAGAATGTCGACGGTGCCATGGAGAACGCGGACCGCGCGATGTACAACGCAAAGAGTTCCGGCAAGACCTGACAGTTCCCGCCTTTCAGGCGATGATGTCTGGCAGCATGGCGTCTTCGATATTCGTGATCTGGTCCTTGAGCATCAGCTTGCGCTTCTTGAGGCGCTTGAGCAGCAGCTGGTCGATCGCGGCACTGACGACCATCGACTGGATCTCGTCATCGAGCTCGCGATGCTGTTTCTTGAGTTCCGCGAGTTGCTGCAGCGTGGCCCGGTCGACCGAGCCGGGATCCACGCCATCGGGAAGTAGATCCGACCCGTCAGCCTGCAGGCCACCGACCAGTGTCAGTTGCGGGAAGTCCTTGTTATCACCGTCGCCTGAGGAACCCATGGCCATCGCCTCAGTCTGAGAAAGAAAAAAGCAAAGAAAAAACCCTGCCACCCGACCGGCCGCACGCCGCTTTCGCAGTCGCAACACATGCAGCATCACTGCATTTGCGAGGCGAAAGCAACGGCGCCAGTGATGTGCGGGTTAACACAAAATTTGTAACCGTAACAACAACGCCGCTGACAAATGCATCGAACTGTGGTCCAGTTGAATTCTCAAAGCACGGAGGCACGTCAATGGGCCTAGAGTCGCATATCCAGGAGCTTTCGGATAGGCATTACAAACTCGAACAGAAAATCAGGGATGAGCAGCACCGACCCCACCCTGACGACATAGTGCTGGCGGAGTTGAAGAAGAAAAAGCTTCGGCTCAAGGAAGAGATCGAAAAACTGAAGCTGGAAATCCAGTAGCAAGGCCGAACAGGCCCTATCGTCCCGCCCCCGGCGCAGACCGCGCTTCGGGGGCGTTTTGTTGTCCGCTGGCTCGTCAGTGAAGGCGCAGCTTGTCAGCTCTTGAGGGCAAGCTCGCGCAGCTTGAATTTCTGGATCTTGCCAGTGGAGGTTTTGGGCAGCTCGCAGAACACCACGGTGCGTGGCACCTTGTAGCCCGCGATGTGCGCGCGGACGAAGGAGATGATCTCCTCCTGCGTCGCACTGGTCCCCTTCTTCAATTCGATGAAGGCAACCGGCGTCTCGCCCCATTTCTCGTCAGGCTTGCCTGCGACCCCCGCCAGTCCGACGGCAGGGTGCTTCATGAGCACATCCTCAACCTCGATCGACGATATGTTCTCGCCGCCCGAGATGATGATGTCCTTCGACCGATCCTTGAGCTGGATATAGCCATCCGGGTGCCAGACGCCGAGATCGCCGGAGTGGAACCAGCCATCCTTGAAAGCGGCCGCTGACGCTGACGGGTTCTTGAGATACCCCTTCATCACGACATTGCCGCGGAAGAAGACCTCACCCATGGTCTGCCCGTCGCGTGGCACGTCCTTCATGGTTTCGGGATCCTTCACGGCAAGCGCCTCGAGAACCGAATAGCGCACGCCCTGCCGGGCCTTGATGCGGGCCCGTTCCTCGAGTTCCAGCCTGTCCCATTCCTCGTGCCACGCATTGACGACGGCCGGACCGTAGGTCTCGGTGAGGCCATAGACGTGGTGGACCTGGAAGCCCGCTGCTTCCATCCGCGCCAGCGTAGCGGCTGGTGGAGGGGCCGCTGCCGTCATGAACTCGATCTTGTTTGTCAGCGGCTTGCGTTCGTCTTCGGTCGCATCGACGAGCATGCTCATGACGATCGGCGCACCGCACATGTGCGTGACGCCGTAACGCGCGCAGGCATCATACATGTTCGCCGCCGTCACGCGCCGCAGGCACACATGGGTTCCCGCCACGACCGATATCGTCCAGGTGAAGCACCAGCCATTGCAATGGAACATCGGCAGCGACCACAGATACACCGGATGCGCACGGATCGATGCCGAGATGACGTTGCCCAGAGCCAGCAGATACGCACCTCGCGAATGGAACACGACACCCTTCGGGTTGCCGGTCGTGCCGCTGGTATAGTTGAGGGCAATGGCCTGCCATTCATCCGCCGGCAACGACCACGCGAAATCCGGATCCCCGGTCTTCAGGAAATCCTCGTACTCGATTTCGCCAATGAGTTCGCCGCCCGTGAACGACGCGTCGTCAATGCCGACAAGATAGGGTTTGGCCTTGCAGAGTTTGAGCGCCTCCCGCGCAAGGGCACCGAACTCCCGGTCGACCATCAGGACCTTCGCCTCGCCATGGTCGAGGATGAAGGCAATCTCCTGCGCGCTGAGGCGATAATTGATCGCATTCAGGACGCCGCCGGTCATCATGACCCCATAATGGGCATCAAGCATCGCAGGCACGTTGGGGGCGATCACCGAAACCGTATCTCCCAACCCGATGCCCCGTCGTGAGAGGGCCGACGCAAGCCTGCGGCAGCGCGCATAGAATGCGGCGTAGGAATAAGACACCGCGCCATGCAGGATGGCCGTTCGTTCCGGATAGACATGTGCTGCCCGCTCGAGGAAGGTCAGGGGGGACAGGGCCTGGTAATTGGCGGGGTTCTTGTCGAGATCGGTGTCATAAGGGCTCTTGTGTCCGGTCACGGCGTTCATGTCTCGTCCCCTGTGGCAATGGCGTCGATCGGTTGGGAATGGCGCGCAACCTACCCAAGCCGCAGCGCCCGGGCAATGATGGCAGCACCTTGACCTGCAGGCGCCGGGACGCCAACGATTCCAGGCCCTGAAAGGAACCATGCATGCGTCTTGTCATCCGCAATGCCCGTTACCTCGATACCGCCTCCATGAGCCTCGCCGAGGCGGGCGCGATCGTGGTTGAAGGCGGGCGTATTGCCGATGTAACAGCCAGCGCCGGCAGCGGCGAGGGGGATGTGATCGATGCCCGGGGCAAGTTCATCCTGCCGGGCCTGATCGACGGCCATGTGCATTTCCGCCTGAGTACCATGGACTTCAGCAAGCTGGCCGCGTGGTCGGAGGTCGAATACGGGATCGTGATGGCAAGGCTTTCGCGCGAAACGCTCGCGCGGGGCTTCACAACCGTTCGTGACCTCGGCGGCGACGTCGAGGGATTGATACGCGCCATCCGTGCCGGCCATGCACAAGGTCCGCGCATCGTGAGGGCAGGGCGGATGCTCAGCCAGACGGGAGGGCATGGCGATGCCGAATCCGGGCCGCGCCCGGTCCCTCAATGCGCCTGCGAGATGCGACACACGGCCTTCGGCATTGTTGCGGACGGCGTCGACGCCGTGCGCAAGGCGGCACGTCACAACCTGCGCGATGGGTCCGATTTTCTGAAGATCCACGTGTCCGGCGGCGTCGCGACCCCTTCCGATCCGCTGGAGTCCATCCAGTACACCCGCGACGAGATCGCAGCGGTCTGCCAGGAGGCGCGCAACAGGCACACCTATGTGGCAGCTCACGCCTACTCACCCGCCTCGATCCGGCTCGCGGTCGAAAACGGGGTCTTGTCGATCGAGCATGGCAACATGATCGACCAGGATGCAGCCAGGTTCGCAGCCGCCCATGGCGCCATCATGGTGCCGACACTTGCCACCTACGAGGCCATGGAAGATCTTGGCGCAAGCCTGGGCCTGCCGCCGAGGAACCGGGAGAAGAACCACAAGGTCTACAAGGCTGGCATCTCGTCGTTGGAAATTGCACGCGCGGCGGGACTGACGCTGGGGTTTGGAACGGACCTCATCGGGGAAACCCAGGTTCGGCAGAACAGGGAATTCGCGATACGCGCGCAGGTCGAAACGCCAGCCCAGATCCTGCACGCGATGTATGTCGTGGGAGCGCGCCTGTGCCGCATGGAGGGCGAAATCGGCGTCATCAAGCCGGGAGCCCATGCAGACCTTGTTGTCTGCGACGGAAATCCGCTGGATGACATCACGGTGCTTGCCGATCCCGCCCGGCACTTCAGCCGTGTCATCCTCGCCGGGCGCACCGTCCACGCCGCCTGAAGCCTGCAGCCCCTGCGGCAGAGCGCCCCGTGTAACCGACGTCACTGGCTGGATGACACCGGCAGCGATAAAAACCCCGCCATGTCGACACGCGTCACCTTCCCGGACATTGCCCGTATTTCTGCCCTCCTGGCGACAGCCGTCATCATGCTCCTGGCCAATGGGCTGCAGGGGACGCTGGTGCCAGTCCGGGCCAATGCCGAAGGCTTCTCGAGCACCGCCATTGCCTTCATGGGGACAGCTTATTTCATCGGATTTGTTGCCGGATGCTGGTTCTCGCCCAGATTGACCGCACGTGTCGGCCAGATCAGGACATTTTCAGTCCTGGCCGCCACGACCGCAGCGCTTGTCCTTGTGCACGCGCTCGCCATTTCACCACTCATCTGGGCGGGATTGCGCGCCGGCATAGGATTCTGCGCCGCCGGCATGTTTGCGGTCTTGGAAGCCTGGCTGAACCAGCAGGCCGCCAACGAGATCCGCGGCAGGATATTCACGCTCTACGCCACGTTGAACAACCTGGCGCTCATGGGAGGGCAGCTTCTTTTCACTGTCGCGGACCCGAAGGCCCATGTCCTCTTCTCCATCTGCGCCATTCTCACCGTCATGTGCCTGCTGCCCGTGGGCCTGACACGCCAGGAAGAGCCACCGCGTCCAAAGTCTGTCAGCTTGCACCTCGTGCGCCTCTACCAGCTGTCCCCCGTTGGCATGGTTGGCGCCATCGTCGTTGGCCTGGTTTCCGGCGCGTTCTGGACGCTGGCACCCGTTTATGCCGACCATCGCGGCATGACTGACGAGGGCATCGCCATGTTCATGTCCGCCGTGATCCTCGGCGGGGCTCTCGCTCAATGGCCGATCGGCCGCCTGTCGGATTTCATGGATCGCCGCTATGTGATTGGCTGTTGCGCCGCCGTGGCGGCCATCGCCGGCCTTGTTCTGGCGACCCCGTCACCGATCGCGGCTCAGGCCTGGACCTGGTTGTTTTTGGGCGGCGCGCTCTATGGGGCGACGGCCTTTCCGATCGGTTCTCTGACCAATGCCCATCTGAACGATCACGCCCGGCGGGAGGAAATGACCCAGGTCGCCTCCAGCAACCTGTTCGTCTATGGCGCAGCCGCCGCTCTTGGGCCGGTGATAGCCGCTGGCGTGATTGCCGTCGCCGGGCTCGACGCCATCTTCTTCTACACGGCGCTGATGCACGCCCTTTTCGTGGGGTTTGTTCTCTACAGGCTTGCCCGCCGCGGTCCGGTGCCGACAACCCATCGCGAGCCCTTCGAGGCTGAAACGATCCAGCCCGCGCCCATGCACGTCAACCCGCAAACGGTGGGGGAGTGATCCCCACCGCCTGTCTTTCAGGTGTTACTTGTCGCCGCGCGAGCGCTGGAAGGATGCAAACACCGACGCAGGATCATACTTCATCTGCGGTGCGTCCTCTTCGCTCTCGGTCTTCACCGCATCGCTTGCAGGCTTGAGCGTCGTGCCCTTCACCTCGGCGGCCGTCACGCGCGGCTTGCGCGCAGCAGCCTTCTCGACGGCAAGGTCAAGCTCGAGTTGCGAGCACAGGCTCAGCGTGACCGGGTCGACCGGCTTGATGTTCGTGATGTTCCAGTGCGACCGGTTGCGGATGGCCTGGATGGTGGACTTGGTGGTCCCGACAAGTTTGCCGACCTCGGCGTCGGTCAGTTCGGGATGATTGCGCACCAGCCACGCGATGGCGTCGGGACGGTCCTGGCGCCGCGAGACCGGCGTGTAGCGCTGCCGACCCTTGGGGGCGGCTGACGGCATTTCGACGGCCGACTTGTTCATGACCAGGCGCTTGCGCGGGTCCTTTTCGGCCGCGGCGATTTCCTCGCGCGTGAGCTGGCCCATCATGACCGGATCGAGCGGCACGATCTTCTCGGGATGCATGTCATCGGCCATCGCCTTGATCTCGAGCGCATGCAGGCCGCAGAACTCGGCGATCTGGTCGAAGGTCAGCGTGGTCTGGTTGATCAGCCACATGGCCGTTGCCTTGGGCATCAGGGGCTTCGTCATCGGTCAATACCTCTCCGTTCGGTGCCAGCGCATTTTCCAGCGCCAGACCAGGAAATTCACCTTGGATATAAGGGAGTTTCGATGCCGCCCTTATAGTCCTTTGGGTGCCGCGAGGGAAGGGGATCGCGTCCGCCCTTTTCAAGGCGTCAACAGGATCTTTCCAATGTGGCTGGAACCCGCCATTTTGACATGCGCCTCGGCAACGTTTTCCATGGCAAAGACGCTGTCGACCACGGGCTTTACCTTGCCGCCTTCGATCAGCGGCCAGACATGGGCCCGAACCGCCTCGGCAATCTCGGCCTTCTCGGCGTGACTGCGCGCGCGCAGCGTCGACCCCGTGATGGTCAGGCGCTTCAGCATGAGCGGCAAGAGGTTGAGCGTGGCCTCGGCCCCGTTCTGGAACGCGATGTTGACCAGGCGGCCCTCGAGCTTGAGCAGGGCGATGTTCTTCTTGATGTAGTCGCCACCCACCATGTCGAGAATGACATCGACACCGGCACCGCCCGTCTCGGCGCGGATCACATCACCGAAGTCGGCTTCCCGGTAATTGATGGCCTTCTCCGCGCCAAAGCCCACGCAGGCGGCGCACTTGCCGGCGGAACCTGCCGTGGTGAAGACCCGGTGCCCGCGCGCCGCGAACACCTGTATCGCCGCGGTGCCGATGCCGCTGGATCCTCCGTGCACGAGCAAGGTTTCCCCGGCCCGCAACCGTGCGCGGTCGACGACGTTGGTCCAGACGGTGAAATGCGCCTCCGGCAGTGCGGCCGCATCGACCAGCGAGACGCCTTTGGGCACGGGCAGGGCACTTCCTTCATGAATGACGCAATACGCCGCATAGCCGCCGCCCGCGACAAGGCCGCAAACCTCATCGCCGACCCGGTAGCGGGTCACGCGCGCGCCCGTCGCCACGACCACGCCGGAAGCCTCGAGGCCCAGCGTCGCGGGCGCACCCGGAGGAGGGGGGTAGAGGCCGGCGACCTGCATGAGGTCGCCCCGGTTTAGACCCGTCGCGGCAACCTTGATGAGGATGTCTTCCGGCCCGGGGCTAGGCACGTCGATTTCGCTGATGACGGGGCAGGGCTTGCCGTTGGCACTTCCGGCAACAACGGCTTTCATCCGGGCAGGCAAGGTGGTCATGGGCAGGGGCCTCTTGAAGATGATGGCGCGAACGGTTTGTATTCCCTCGCAGCAGGAATGCAGGGAGGGAACTATGGCGTGGGATGATCTTGATCCGAAAGCGAAAAAGGCGGTCCCCCTCGATCTGGGGCTCCTGTCCATCGAGGACCTGCAGGCCAGGATCCTGGAATTCCAGTCCGAAATCCGCCGCATGGAGGACGCCATCAGGTCCAAGCAGTCTCAGCGCAGTTCCGCCGACAGCCTGTTCCGCAAACCCTGAGCCGCGTCAGTAGGATATCGACATCCGCAAGCCTCGCGCGTCGCGCTCCGTCTGCCTGGGAAGGGTGATATCAGTGCCGTTTGCGATGTGCCGCGCTGTCAGGACCAGCGCGCAGGCATCCAGAAGGTCATCGGCTTTGGCCCCAGACCCTCTCAGGCCCTGAAGCCACGCCGTGATGTGCGCAAAGCCAGCGCCCTCGAGCAACCGGGCGCGCAAGGCCCGCCCCT
This sequence comes from Alphaproteobacteria bacterium, assembly GCA_040381215.1. GTDB lineage: Bacteria > Pseudomonadota > Alphaproteobacteria > Micropepsales > Micropepsaceae > SZUA-430. Next base: position 17,022 of record JBEIHO010000034.1, read on the forward strand.
CCGGCACGTGCTTGCTGATCAGGGGTTTGTTCCCGTTGAGGCGTGCAAACGCAAGTTCAGGATGGCATTCGAACACGCGCCGCTGGTCATCCGGGTTCGTGGCGCCATCAATTTCCAGGATGCGCGGCCGGATGTTCCAGCATTGCCGCGAGATGCCGCCAAACCCCTGTTCCTTGCTCCACTGATTCGCGCTCGACCAGTCGGACTGCTCGAAACGGAGCGCACCGCGCGGCAGCGTCTTGAACACGCGGCTCCCGCAGGGTGAGAGCGCTGAGCGCGCCTCAACTTCGCATTGCCGCACGCCATTGCTCGAAATGCCGATCGGCATGTCTGCAGCGATGACATCAGCTTCGGTATCTATGGCATTCCAATTGGGAACAATTTTCCATGTCGCCGCGTTCAGGTTAAGTGATGTCTCTACAACCACCCATCCTGCTCGGCATCCATCCACACCTGCGATGCGCTTCATGTGCCCGACCATGTTCGGGTTAACTCTCTTTAGGATGACGGATTGTGGTTTTCGTGCCAAGCTTGGCGCAAAGAATGCAAGCGAGCACATCTTAAGCTTGCAGTGTGCCGCTTTGAAGCTTTCGATTCGCCTCGGGCTTCATGGCGACCACGACTTTCGAAAATCCGCATTATCGGCGTCGGGAGAGAGCGATCGCATGAAGGGTTGGTTCAAAGGGGAAATCATGGCGTACAAGCCCGGCGGAATGGAGCCACAGGCCACAAACGCGACGACGTTTGCAGGGTCCGAGCTGTTCAGGCGCACCTTCGAAGAGGGTATGGCCATGGTCGAGGAGACCGCCACGTACCTCGATGGGAAGGGGCGTGCGGAATCGAAGCTGCTGCCCTCCAAGGCGGCGCTGACCTATGCAGGCGAAAGCATGCGCCTGACCACCCGGCTGATGCAGGTTGCCTCCTGGCTGCTGGTTCAGCGCGCAGTGTCCGAGGGCGAAATGACCCCCTCCGAGGCCCAGAATGACAAATACCGCCTTGGCGCTCGCGAGATCTGCAGGGGCTCCCGCGGCGAGAGCGCGGACCTTCTGCCCGGCAAGCTTGTCGAGCTCCTGGGGCGCAGCATGAACCTCTACGAGCGTGTCGAGCGTCTCGATCAGATGATTTACGGCCAGGCCGAGGCAGAACCGATTGGTGTCACGGCGCAGTTCGACCGCCTGCAGGCCGCCTTCGGCCGCGCAGCCGAGTAGGGGCTGCAGTCAACCATCCCCCGACCCGGGGCCGTGGCTCTCTGAGCCGCGGCCCTTTTGTTTGAGCACCTTGCTGCCAGGCCACCCGTTCTAGCGGCGCGGCGGCGTAGGTACGTCAGGCCCCAGGGACGTCTCGATCTCGGCCTTGATGCGATGCCAGTGGGCGTCGATCTCCTCGAAGGGCGTAATGCCATAGTGCTCTCGCATCACCCGGCGCGTGACGGCCACCAGCACGGATTTGTGGTGAATGCGCCAATGCCCGAAATCCCAGTCTTCGCCTGAAGAGCGCAGGCTCCCTGCGGACATGTAGGTCCGTGCCGCCACGCGGGCGTTCGCAGTGGTGACTTCGACCAGGGAGGGGGCGTATTCGGTGTCTTCGAAATATGAAATCCGCGCGACGTCATCGTCGCTGAGGCCATGGGTGACAATCCCCCGGACGAGGCCGTCATCGCGGGCCACCAGCGTTGGAAACGAGTAGCCGTGAGCAGTCTCCGCCGCATAACCGGCAAGCTGCGCCGGCTGCATGTGCAGGTGATCGCCCGTCCGGTCGATCACGGCTTCAAGCAGTTCTCGGTCCATCAAGGACCCGTAGAAAAAGAACGTGTGCCCGGCCAAGAGCAGATATCCCTGCGATGGATCGCGAAAATCATGCAGGACGCCGCTGGCGCGTCAATGCAGAAAAAAAGGGGCGCACAGCCTGCGCGCCCCGTTTCCATGCGGCCGGGTGATGTCCCGGCCAGGCTCGTCCTGCGACGAAGAATTACTTCTTCGTGGCGGCGCCGATGCCTTCGAACTTCTTGGCGAACTTCGACACGCGGCCCGCACGATCCATGATCTGCTGGCTGCCGCCCGTCCAGGCCGGGTGCGTGGTCGGGTCGATGTCCAGCGTCATGACATCGCCTTCGGCGCCCCAGGTCGACCGGGTCAGGTACTTCGATCCGTCGTTCAGGACGACCGTGATGAAGTGATAGTCGGGATGGCCTTCTTTCTTCATGGCTTGCCTTGGGCTGTGTCGGCGGACGTCCCGATCAGGGACCGTCCGCATATTTCGGAGCGCGGGCATATAGCCAAATACCCTCTGCGGCGCAAGACCGCGGATTTCCGGCCGCATCTTCCGGCCGGGGGCAAGGGGTGCCATATAGGGCACAAAACCAGCCAGGATCCCCAAATTGACCGATAATAGAGGCGCGGAATTCGAGGCCAGCATCCAGCGCGAGGCGCAAGGTCGCAGCCGCAGCCAAAACCTTAAGATCCTGCGCCGCCTGGTGCCTTTCATGGCCCCCTACAAGGGCATGGTGGCCCTGGCGACCCTGTTCCTCCTCCTCGCCGCCGGGGCGTCCCTGGCCATCCCTGCGGCCGTCCGCGAGATGATCGACCACGGCTTCAGCCAGGAAAACGCGGGCCTGATCGACCGCTATTTCCTGCTCGTGCTGGGTGTGGCGCTGGTCCTGGGCTTCGCCACGGCGGCCAGGTTCTACTGCGTGACCTGGCTTGGCGAACGCATCGTCGCGGACATCCGGCGCGCCATTTACAGCCACATCCTGGCCCAGAGCCCCGCTTTTTTCGAGGTGACCCGCACTGGCGAGGTCCTCTCCCGCATAACCACCGACACAACCCTCATCCAGACAGCCGTCGGCTCGAGCGCCTCGATCGCCCTGCGCAACCTGCTGATGATGGTCGGCGGTCTGGCCATGTTGCTCGTGACCAGCCCGACCCTGACGGCCCTGGTGCTGGGCACGGTGGTCTTTGTCGTCCTCCCCCTGATCTTCTTCGGTCGTCTCGTACGCAACCTGTCGCGCCAGAGCCAGGATCGCGTCGCTGACACAAGCGCCTACGCAGCCGAGACCATCAACGCCATCCAGACGGTTCAGTCGTTCACCCATGAGGCCGTCGACAGGGCTCGTTTTGCCGACGCCGTCGAGCAGACCTTTGCCACGGCACTCAAGCGTGTGCGCGCCCGCGCAACGATGACGGCGCTGGTCATCGTGCTGGTATTTGCAAGCATCGTCGGCGTGCTCTGGGTGGGCGCACAGGCCGTCATCGCCGGCGACATGACCGGCGGCCAGCTGGGCGCCTTCATCCTCTATGCAGTCATCGTCGCCTCGGGGCTGGGCGCGCTGTCCGAGGTGTGGGGCGAAGTGCAGCAAGCCTCCGGCGCACTCGAGCGCATCGTCGAGATCCTCGAGACCCTCCCGCAGGTCCGCGCACCGCAGACCCCTCAGCCCATGCCGGATCCGCGCGGCGAGGTCAGCTTCGAAAACGTGACCTTCGAATATCCTCAGCGACCCGGTACGCCCGCCCTGAAGGGCTTCACGCTGAAGGTCCGCCCGGGGGAAACCGTCGCCCTTGTCGGTCCTTCCGGCGCCGGCAAGACAACGGTGTTCCAGGTCCTGCAGCGCTTCTTCGACGTGCAGTCGGGCCGCATCCTCGTCGATGGCGTGGACGTGCGGGCGGTCGATCCCCGCGACCTCAGGTCCCGCCTCGCGCTCGTGCCGCAGGAGACCGTGATCTTTGGCGACACGGCTCTCGAGAACATTCGCTACGGCAGGCCATCGGCCACCGAGCCGGAGATCCGCGCTGCGGCAAAGGCAGCCCAGGCGGACGAGTTCATCTCCCGCCTGCCGCAGGGCTACGCGACGCATCTGGGAGAGCGGGGCATCACGCTCTCCGGCGGCCAGCGCCAGCGCATCGCGATCGCCCGGGCCATCCTGCGCGACGCCCCGCTGCTGCTGCTTGACGAAGCGACCAGTGCGCTTGATGCCGAGAGCGAGCGTCTGGTGCAAGTGGCGCTCGAGGGATTGATGCAAGCGAAGACGACGCTGGTCATCGCCCATCGCCTCGCAACCGTTCAGCGTGCCGATCGCATCATCGTCATGGAGCAGGGTGCCATCGTGGCAGAAGGCACGCACGCCGAACTGGTCGAAGGCGGCGGGCTTTACGCAAGGCTCGCGCGGTTGCAGTTCGCAGGCCTCGCGGCTGAATAGGTCTCAGCCTCCAGGTGCCAGAATATCGACCCTGTCGGACACGCCGCTTGCAGGGCCACCGAAAGGCATCACGTCGATCCGCTCGAACGCCACCCCGCGCAAGACAAGGTGGTCGCGAACCGAGCGCGCGCGCTCCAGCGACAGGCGGCGCATCTGCGATGACATGTCCCCGGTATTCCCGCTATAGGCAACAAGCCTGAGGCGCGCCTTGGAAGTGGCAAGCCGCTCGACAAGGGCGTCAAGCGCGCTCGCCGCAGCCGTGGGCAGGGCGGCCTCCCGGCCCTCGAAGCGCACCCGTTCGATCAGCGCAAACCCCGCCGCCGGATCAACCGTCTTGGCATTTGCGAACGGGTCGCGCGCCGTTCCACGCAACTCCACGGGAAAATTCTCGATCATGGCGACCGGAAGATCGGCCTTCGGCTTCGGCTGAGCCGCATCGACCGGTTCGCCGGCCACAGCCACGGCCTCGCCAGCCGGCGCAACAGCGGCGACGGATGGTGCGGCACGTGCAGGCTTGGGCTGTGGCAGCGGCACGTCACGGGAGATCGGCCTGGCTGGCGGTTTCCGCGTTCGCGGCAAGCCCGGTTCTTCCGGTGGGATCTCGGGAATGGCCGCGGGCGCGGGCAGGCCGAGCGCGTCCATGTTCACGGTGACGCCCTCATCCGCCTCCTCGGGCGCAGGCGCGCGTTGCGCAGGCGCCGGAAGGGCGATGACAACGCAGGTCAGGAGCGCGGGAACGAAACGACGCATGCGCCCATCATAGCGCAGCCCGTGCCGGAATTCACGCAGAAGCGCCCTTGAGCGTCTTCAGCAGCGTTCCATGCAGGTTCCCGTTGGAGGCCAGGATATGCCCGTTGGTCAGCATGTCCTGTCCGCTCGAAAGGTCGCTGACGACGCCGCCGGCTTCCCGGACAAGCACGATGCCCGCCGCAACATCCCAAGACGACAGCGATCGCTCCCAGAACGCGTCATAGCGCCCGGCAGCCACCCACGCGAGATCCAGCGCCGCCGACCCGAAGCGGCGTATGCCCGACACTTGCCGCATCACGGCATTCACCTCGCCGAGGAACACATCCTGCCCGGGGCGCCCCAGGTGAGGGATCCCGGTGGCCACCAGCGCATCGGCAAGGTCCCGCCGCCCGGAAACGCGCAGGCGTCGTCCGTTGTGCCACGAGCCCTGGCCCTTTTCTGCCGTGAACATGTCATCCGAGACCGGATTGTACACAACGCCGGCCACCAGGTGGCCCTCGCGCTCCAGGCCCACCGAGATGGCAAAGTGCGGCACGCCATGCATGAAGTTCGTCGTGCCATCCAGCGGATCGACGAACCAGCGATGGGACTTGTCAGGCCCCTCGATGACACCGCCTTCCTCCTGCACGAAGCCATAGTGAGGCCGCGTGCGGGACAATTCCTCCCGCAGCACCTTCTCGGCCTTGAGGTCAGCCTTGGTCGCGAAGTCCGCAAGCCCCTTGCGCATGACCTGCAGGTTCTCGAGTTCCCCGAAGTCACGCAGGATGGCGCGCCCCGCCTTGCGGGCAGCACCAGTCATGATGTTCATCAGCGGCGTATTGATAGCCATGGTGTTCTGTCTACTCCGCGCGCTTGATGTATTCGACGTCGTCCGTCGACACGATGATCTTCGAGCCATTCTCGATGAAGGGAGGAACCATGACCCGCAACCCGTTCTCCAGGATCGCCGGCTTGTAGGACGGCGCCGCCGTCTGCCCCCTGACCGCAGGATCGGTCTCGGCGACCGACAGCGTGACCTGCAGCGGCAACTTCACCGCGATGGGGCGCCCCTCATAGCTCTCGACCTTCACCTCCATGCCCTCCGACAGGAAAGCGGCCCGCTCGCCCATGAAGTCCTTGGCGATCTCGATCTGGTCGAAGGTTTCCTTGTCCATGAAGGTCAGCACGTCGCCAGCTTCGAACAGGAATGTATAGGGCTTGAACTCGAGCTCGATCGCCTCGACGTTCTCGGCCGAACGAAAGCGCTCGTTCAGCTTGCGGCCATCGAACAGGTTCTTCAGTTCGACCTGGTTGTAGGCGCCGCCCTTTCCAGGCTTGACCGCCTGCGTCTTGACCGCAACCCAGAGCGAGCCGTCGTGCTCGATCACCGCGCCGGGTTTGATTTCATTGCCTGCGATCTTCATGGGCCTTCAGCTCAAACAAAAAGGGGCGGTCGCCCGCCCGTTGAAAGTCGGCGCGGACCCTATCAGGGCCGCGTGGGCGGTTCAATTCGCCCCGCGAGAGGTGTGCACGAGGGAATCGAAGATATCGTTAAGGCGCCGCACGGCAGCCTCCGGCCCATCCGCGTGATCCCAGACGCCGCTGGAAACCGCAAGAAAATCAGCCCCTGCAGCGACAAGCCCGGCTGCATTGTCTGTTGTGATGCCTCCGATGGCCACGCAGGGCGCCGTCATCATTTCCTGCCACCATGTCAGCAGGTCGGGCTCGGCGCGCGTCTTCGGCTCTTTGGTCGCGGTAGGAAAAAACGCCCCAAAGGCGACATAGTCGGCCCCGGCTTCCGCCGCCTCCATCGCCAGGTGGCGCGAGTTGTGGCACGTCACCCCGACGATGGCCTTGGGCCCAAGAAGGGCGCGCGCATCGGCATAGGGCGCGTCCTCCTGCCCGACATGCACGCCGTCTGCCCCCAGCGTGCGCGCCAGGTCAGGCCGGTCATTCACGATGAAGGCCGCGCCCGCCTGGTGCACGATCGGCATCAGGCTCTCGCCGGCCTTCAGGATCTCGCTGTCGGGAACACCTTTCAACCGCAGCTGCACGCACGCGACATCACCCGCGCCGAGCGCCCGGCGAAGTGTTTCGCCGAAGCGTCCGTCGATCCGTGGCGGTGTGATGAGATAGAGCCGGCAGCGAATTAGGCAGCGTCCTTCTCGAGAGCGGCCGCCCATTTGCCGAGCGACGCAAGCCCGTTCATGCGCGCGCGATGCGCGAACGCCTTCTGCGCCGCCGCAACATTCTCGCGCTTTCCCGACCACGCCTTCTGCGGCGCCGCCTGCAGCGCGCGCCCATACGAGAACGTGAGCTTCCAGGGCAGCGGCCCCAGCTTGTTCATCGCATCCAGATGGGCCGTTGCCTCCTCGTCGGACTGACCGCCCGACAGGAATGCAATCCCTGGCACCGCCGGCGGCACGCAGTTCTTGAGCAGCTTCACGGTCTTCTCGGCGACTTCCTGCACCGACGCCTTCTTTGCCGACTTCTTGCCCGCGATCGCCATGTTGGGCTTCAGCACCATGCCTTCAAGCGCGACCTCGGCCTTGTAGAGTTCGCTGAACGTCTCCTTCAGCACCCATTCCGTCACGTCGTAGCAGGTGTCGATGTCATGCTCGCCGTCCATCAGCACTTCCGGTTCGACGATCGGCACGATGTTGGCCTGCTGGCAGAGCGCCGCATAGCGGGCAAGGGCGTGCGCATTGGCGTGCACGCAATTATAGGTCGGGATGCCGGCACCGATGTCGATCACCGCGCGCCACTTTGCAAAGCGCGCGCCGCGCTCGAAATATTTCGGCAGGCGCTTGGACAGCCCGTCGAGCCCCTTGGTGATCAGTTCCTTGGGCGATCCCGGCAACGCTTCCGTGCCTTCATCCACCTTGATGCCGGGCAGGGCGCCCGCATCGGCGAGGATCTTGACCAGCGGCGTGCCGTCGGCGGCATCCTGCCAGATCGTCTCGTCATAGAGGATCACGCCCGACACGAATTCCTTCATCGCCGGCGTGCGGAACATCAGCTCGCGATAGTCACGCCGGCTCGTCTCGGTCGATTCCACGCCGATGGCGTCGAAGCGCTTCTTGATCGTGCCCGAGCTCTCGTCGGCGGCAAGGATGCCCTTGCCTGGGGCCACCATCTTCTGCGCGATCTTTTCAAGGTCAGCGATAGACATGTCTCTCTCCTTCTATTCTCAGGCCGAAAGCGCTTTCACGCCCGGCAATTCCTTTCCCTCGAGCCACTCGAGGAAAGCCCCGCCCGCCGTCGAGCAATAGGTAAACCCGTCCTCGGCACCCGCCTGCGCCAGCGCCGCCAGGGTGTCCCCGCCGCCGGCAACCGACACCATCGACCCGACGCGCGTCAGCATGGCCACATGCCGGGCAACCGAGCTCGTGCCCATGTCGAAGGGCGGCGTCTCGAACGCACCCAGCGGGCCGTTCCAGACAACGGTCTTCGCGGTCTCGAGGCGCGCCGCGATATCGGCCAGCGAGTCCGAGCCGATGTCGAGGATCATGCCATCGTCAGGCGTCAGGTTGACCGGCAGCGTCTTCGCTGCCGCCATCGCCTTGAACTCCTTCGCGACGACACCGTCGCTCGGCAGCACGATGGCGCAACCGCGCGTCTTGGCCTTCGCCATGATCTCGCGTGCCTTGTCCAGGAGCGCAGGCTCATGCAGCGACTTGCCGATGGGCACGCCCTGCGCCTTCAGGAACGTGTTCGCCATGCCGCCGCCGATCACCAGCGCATCGACCTTGCCGACCAGATTCTCGAGCACCGCCAGCTTCGAGGACACCTTCGCCCCGCCCACGATCGCCACCACCGGATGCTGCGGCTTCTCGAGCACGCGCGCGAGCGCTTCAAGCTCGGCCTGCATGCCGCGACCCGCATAGGCTGGAAGCTTGTGCGCTAGCCCCTCTGTGGTGGCGTGCGCGCGATGCGCGGCCGAAAAGGCATCGTTGACATAGGCATCGCCCAGCTTCGCCAGCGCGGCGACCAGCGCCGGGTCATTCTTCTCTTCGCCCGCATGGAAGCGCGTGTTCTCGAGGCAGAGCACATCGCCATCCTGCAGCCCCGCAACAGCCGCCTCGGCAACGGCGCCGATGCAGTCATGCGCAAAGCCGACAGGCTTGCCAACCGCCTGCGACAGGGCAGGGACCACCTGGCTGAGCGACATGGCGTCCACGCGCTTGCCGTCGGGCCGCCCGAAGTGGGACAGCACGACCACGCGCGCCCCCTTCGCCACCAGATCGCGGATCGTCGTCGCCGCCTGGTCGATGCGCGCCGTATCGCTCACGGCGCCATCCTTCATCGGCACGTTGAGGTCGGCGCGCACCAGCACGCGCTTGCCCCGGGCGTCCAGCTGGTCGATCGTGCGGAAACCGGCCATCAGATCAGTTTCCCCATCGCGACGGCCGTGTCGCTCATGCGGTTGGCAAAGCCCCACTCGTTATCATACCAGCTCATGACGCGCACCAGCGTGCCATCCATGACCTTGGTCTGGTCCAGGGCGAAGGACGACGAGGCCGGGTGATGGTTGAAGTCCATCGATACCAGCGGCGCGTCCACGACAGCCAGCACGCCCTTCAGTTCGCCGTCCGCCGCGCGCTTCACCGCGGCGTTGATCTCCTCGACCGTCGTCGTGCGCTTCGCGATGAACTTGAGGTCCACGACCGAGACATTGGGCGTCGGCACGCGGATGGCGACGCCATCAAGCTTGCCCTTCAGTTCCGGCAGCACCAGGCCCACGGCCTTCGCAGCACCCGTCGAGGTCGGGATCATCGACAGCGCGGCAGCGCGCGCGCGGTAGAGGTCCTTGTGCATCTGGTCGAGCGACGGCTGGTCGTTCGTATAGGCATGGACCGTCGTCATGAAGCCCTTCTCGATGCCGACCGTGTCGTTCAGAACCTTCGCCACCGGCGCCAGGCAGTTCGTCGTGCACGAGGCATTCGACACCACCACGTGGTCCTTCGTCAGCTTCGCGTGGTTGACGCCATAGACCACCGTGATGTCGGCGCCATCGGCCGGTGCCGACACCAGCACGCGCTTTGCGCCCGCCGTCAGGTGCGCCGCCGCCTTGTCCTTCGACGTGAAGATGCCCGTGCACTCCATCGCGATATCGACGCCGAGCGCCGCATGCGGCAGTTGCGCCGGGTCCTTGATCGCCGTGACCTTGATCTTGTGGCGCCCGACGATCATGTGCTCGCCTTCGACCTTCACCTCGGCCGGGAAGCGGCCGTGGACCGAGTCGAAGCGCAGCAGGTGCGCGTTGGTTTCGACCGGGCCCAGGTCGTTGACGGCAACGACATCGACGTCATTGCGGCCCGATTCCACGATGGCCCGAAGCACAAGCCGCCCGATGCGGCCAAACCCGTTGATGGCAACTTTGATGGTCATGGTCTCTCTCTCCCGGAATGCAGGTTACAGCCGCTGCCGCGCGGCACGGACGATGTGGTCGACTGTGATGTTGAAGTTCTTGTAGAGCGCCTCGTACGGGGCGCTGGCGCCAAAGCTGTTCATGCCGACGAAGGCGCCGTCGCGTCCGATCCAGCGATCCCAGCTCAGCCGCGAGCCCGCCTCGACGGCGATCCGCACCGTCTTCGGGTCGATCGTGCGGTCCTGATAGGACGACGGCTCGGCCGCGAAGATGTCCATGCAGGGCATCGAGACGACGCTGGCGCCGATACCCTGCGCCTCGAGCTGTCGTTGTGCCTCGAGCGCCAGCATCACCTCAGAGCCCGTCGCGATGATCGTGACATGATGCTTTGCAGCCGCCGGTGACAGCACATAAGCGCCGCGCGCCGAACGGTTCTCGTCCGTATGCTTCAGGCGCACCTGCGGCAGGTTCTGGCGCGACAGCGCGATGACGCTGGGCGTCTTTTCCGTACGAAGCGCGATCTCCCAGCACTCTGCCGTCTCGACCGCGTCGGCCGGGCGGAACACGTTCAGGTTCGGGATCACGCGCAACGACGCCAGGTGCTCGACCGGCTGGTGCGTGGGGCCATCCTCGCCAAGGCCGATCGAGTCATGCGTCATCACATGGATGACGCGCTTCTCCATCAGCGCGGCAAGCCGGATCGATGGCCGGCAATAGTCCGCAAAAACAAGGAACGTGCCGGAATAGGGGATGACACCGCCATGCAGCGCCATGCCGTTCATCGCCGCCGCCATGCCGTGCTCGCGCACGCCGTAATGGATGAAGCGCCCGCGGAAATCATCCGCCTCGACTGCCTCCATGCCCTTGGTGCGCGTATTGTTGGAGCCCGTCAGGTCCGCGCTTCCGCCGATGGCCTCGGGCAGCAGGGGATTGATCACCTCGAGCGCCATCTCGGAGGCCTTGCGCGTGGCAACGGTGACCGGCTTCTCGGTCAGCGCCTTGCGGTACTGCGTCAGCGCCGTCCACACCGACGCATCGATCCCGCCTTCCATCGCGCGCTCGAAGTCTTCCTTCACGCTCTTGTCGGCAGCCGTGAAGCGCGCAAGCCAGGCTTCGTATTCGCCGTGGCTGCGCGCGCCGGCAGAAGCCCACGCTGCGCGGATGTCGTCGGGAATGACGAAGGGAGCATGCGTCCAGCCCAGCGCGGCCTTCGCACCGGCCGCTTCCTCGGCGCCCAGGGGCGAGCCATGCGAGCTTGCGGTCCCCTGCTTTTTGGGCGCGCCATAGCCGATGATGGTGCGGCACGCGATCAGCGACGGGCGCTCGGACGCCATCGCGGATTCAATGGCCGCGGCAATCGCCTCGGGGTCATGGCCATCGACGCGCGACGCCGACCAGCCGGCGGCCTCGAACCGCGCCACCTGGTCACCGGATTCGGCAAGCGACAGCGGTCCGTCAATGGAGATCCCGTTGTCGTCGAACAGCACGATCAGGCGCGACAGCTTCAGGTGGCCGGCAAGGCTGATCGCCTCATGGCTGATGCCCTCCATGAGATCGCCGTCCGAGGCGATCACGAAGGTGTGGTGGTTCGTCAGGTCATGTCCGAACCGCGCCGCGACAAGGCGTTCGGCCATGGCCATGCCGACGGCCGTGGCAATGCCCTGGCCGAGGGGGCCGGTCGTCGTCTCCACGCCCGCGCCGTGCCCGTACTCCGGATGTCCGGCGCAGGGACTGCCCAACTGGCGGAAGCGCTTGATGTCCTCGATCGTGATGTCCTTGTACCCCGTCAGGTGCAGGAGCGAGTAGAGCAGCATCGACCCATGTCCGGCCGACAGCACGAAACGGTCGCGGTCAGGCCACTTCGGATTGCGCGGATCGAACTTCAGGAAACGCGAGAACAGCACGGTCGCGACGTCAGCCATGCCCATCGGCATGCCGGGATGTCCCGACTTGGCGGCTTCGACGGCGTCGATGCTCAGCGCACGGATGGCATTCGCCATGTCCTTGTGGGAGACGTCGTATTTCGGGGAACTGGCCATGAGGGTCCGGAGATTGGGCCGGCACCGCGAGAAGATCGCCTCATCCGCACCGGGGACGAGGTCAGTGACCTAACAGGGCGTCGAGCCTGGGAAAAAGCGCGGGGCCACTCATGCCCGACCGGCAAAGCCCCCGTCAACCCCGTAAACCCGCGCAAATCTGCGGCATTTGGGGAGCATCGACCCGCAAAAACCGAATTCCAGCCGCGCCGGCAATCGCGTGGCGGTCACCCCGGGCCATTCGCTCGGTCGAAGGGGCCACTGCAGGTCGTTCCAACCTGCTCGCATCGAGCCGGAACACGGATCAGGAATTGAGTGCCTCGCACCCGCGCAAGGAAGCGTTGCGATGCGGCTTGCACGACGATCCGCAAGTGCGGATTTAAGACATCGCGCTAAGGGCGAATTCGCGTATACAGAATCGCCATGAGCAAACTCGATTCGGCGATCCGAAACTTCAATGCAGCGCTCGACCGGCTGGAAGAAGCCGCGCGCAGCAGGGGCACCAAAAGCGCATCAGACCAGGCGGCCATCCAGCAGGAAATCGCCATCGAGCTCAGGGCCCTCAAGGAAGACCGCGCGCGCCTCGCCGACGAACTCACCCGCCTCAACGTCGAGAAGATTGCGCTTGAGGGGTTCACCGACGAAGTCGCCGGCAGGCTTGAAGGCGCGATCCGCGAGATCCGCGCCGTTCTCGCCCACTAGCCAGGGCTGTTCAGGGATAGGCAGGGCAATGGCACAAATCTCGATAAGCGTTAACGGCCAGCCATACACGCTGGCATGCGACGATGGCGAAGAGCCACACCTCATCGATCTCGCGCGCAAGATCGAACTGCGCGTGGCCGACATTCGCCGCGAGGTGAAATCGGCCGGCGAGGCACAGGCCTTTCTCATGGCCGGCCTTCTTCTCGCCGACGAGCTTGAACTCGCGAACGAGCGCATTCAGGAACTCGAGGAAACCATCGCAGGCCTGAAAGGCGAATTTCTTGCGCCCGAGCAGGGCCCCGTCGATCCGGTAACCGAGGATCGCCTTGCAGGATTGCTGGAACAGGCCGCCCGCCGCATGGAAGACATTGCAGCGCGCCTCCGCTAGGACTACGGTGATCCTCGGACGGGTACTGCCTCGCGCGTTAGAATCAAGAACCCAGGGGCCGTAATCAGACCTCAACGGGAGCTGTCCCTGGCCGGAGCCGTGGTTCCGGACATATGGCGCCCACCTGCTTAAGCAGGCCCGTGAGGATTCGAGC
>JBEIHO010000035.1:0-30439 GCA_040381215.1 Alphaproteobacteria bacterium
CTCACCGAAACCGAAGAGATGATCCGTGACAGCGCAGTGGCAACGCTCGCCAGTTGCTCGGGCGACGTGGCGACCTGCGGAAGGTCGACCGGTGTGTGGTGCAATGGATGGGCACCGACCATTCCGATGAGCGGTTCATAGCCTGCGGCAAGAAATATGCCTGTTTCGCCCGGGGCCCGTGCAGGGTCGGGCGGCTGCGGGGTCTCGTATCCCGCCTGTCCGCGGAACGCCTCCGCGATGACGGGATGGAGCGCCTGATGCGCCATCAATCCGCGCTGTTTCGATGGGCCGTCGAGCCGGCGAGGGCCATTGGCGGTAACCTCGACGGCGTTGCAGGCAACGTTGGCGCCGACATGCAGCCACAGCCCGACATCGCCCGCGGCGGGAGCGGCACCCTTCAGGAAAAGCTTTGCACCGGCACCTTCGAATTCGTGGCCCGAGGTCGATAGAAAAAGCATCGGGTTCCCGACCGACCGTGCCGCCCATGTCGCCAGTGCAAGGAAAACCGCGACGCCGCTCCCGCGTTCGCCGGCGCACCGGAACCAGCCGCTCTTCGGCGTCGAGATGACGATGGTCTTGCCGATACCGGGTTTCCGCGCGATGACATTCTCGGCCCTCGCCGCACTGTCGACACGTCCTGAAGAAACGAGGGTCGCAAGGGTCCCTGCATTGGCGGCGCGTTCAAGAACCGGCTTGTTCTTCCCGCCCGTCAGGACCACCGGAGTCGCCCAGCGTAGGTCCGGTGCGGCATTCATGGCGATCACTTCGCCCGTTGGCCCGTCGGTCAACGCGACGACCGCAGAGGCGCCGGCGACGATCGCTTCCAGCACCGGTTCGGATTGCCCCTTGGCATGGAACGATCCTGCTGGCGCATAGGGGATCGTGACGAGGGCGATCGAGTCTTTGACGCTGGCGGTGTCCGCGGCGTGGACCAGTCTCGCCGTCAGTCCACTGCGCGGCGTTGAGGTAGGTTGCCACGCCGGCAGGCAGTCAATCGTCGTGCCGCCAAGCGTGAGGGCACAGGCCTCAGGGATGTATCGGGGCCACGCAAACGCTTGCACATCGACCGTCAATCCCGCGCTTTCCAGACGCTTGCGCAACCAAGCGGTCGTCGCAGAATCTCCCGGCGACGCCGTTCGATGATCCCCAAGAGACGCATAGGCCTCGACATCCGCGAACATCATGTCACCGCTGGGCAGGGCAGGTTCAGATCGGGCGTTGGGGATGAGTGCGCCTCCGAGAAGACCCGCCGACATCGCCATCAGCGTGCGCCGGGACATGTTTGATGTATCGAAGCCCTTCACTGGCCAAGGCCCTTGATCTTGCTTGAGATTGTCGACAATATAGACAGGAACTCAAAGTGTCAAAAGAATGAGGCGAGGCGTGTTGACGATGGGACGTGCAAGTCGGTTTGTGGTGCTGCTGCTCTTGGTGGCCTTCGGTGCCGTGACTGTCGCTCGTGCTGACGCTGTGCGGCGAACGCTGAACGTAGGCGGGATCGAGCGGGAGTACCTCGTCCAGCTGCCGGCACAGGCGACCAGCCTGCAGCCGCTCCTTATTGTCCTGCATGGCGGCACGCGGCCCGCCACCGATATCTTTGCCCGCGGAGCCTGGACCGGCGTCGCCACCCGGGAAGGCTTCATCCTGGTCGCGCCGCAGGGCATCGACAATCAGTGGAACGATGGCCGCAAGCAGACGATTTCCGGGAAAGTCTCGACCGCCGACGACGTGGCCTTTCTTGAGGCAATGATCGCCGAGCTGATCGCCAAGGATCGTGTAGACCCGGCGCGCGTATATCTGTCTGGTGCATCCAATGGCGGGTTGATGACTTTCAGGTTTGCGTGCGAGCGTGCCGGGGTGGTGGCAGGTATCGCGCCGACCATTTCAAAGATGCCGGTCGCACTCCGCGAGGCTTGCAAGCCCGCGAGGCCGGTGCCGGTGGTCATGATCGCGGGGACCGCCGATCCACTGATGCCATACGAAGGCGCGCCGACGGGACCCATGGCGAACCGGTCTCGGGACCCGATGACGACCGTGCCCGAGACAGTTGAATTTTGGGCGCAGGTAAATGGCTGCACGCTTCCGGCGGCCGAGGCCTTGATGCCCGACCTCGACGCCAGCGACGGAACGACAGTAACGCGCCTGGAGCCCTCGGCCTGCAAGGGCGCCCCAATGGTCATCTACCGTGTGAATGGCGGTGGCCACTGGCAGCCGTCCCTGTCAAGGGTGGAGGGCGGCGGGCCGATCGTGCGGATGCTCGGGCCCCAGAACCACGACATCGAGAGCGCCGAACTTATCTGGTCGTTCCTGAAGTCGGTCCGGCGGTAACCCCGAGACTACCCGGCGGCCAAGCAGTCACGGGAAACAACACAGATCGGATTGGCGCAGGCCGCGATCGATCTGTTCCTGCAAGCCAATGGCGCGCGTCCGGTCCTCAACGCCGGGCCCTGAGGCCCCGCCCCAAGTGGCTCAGGGGCTAATTAATTGTAGACAATAAGAGAAAGGGATCTTGGGGTATTCCCGGAGGCTGCATGTGCGAGAAGCCTGAAAGGTGCTGAAAAACAACAACATCAGGCCATTTCAGCAACGATCCTGAGATGGGGTTGTACCGCCGGAAGAACGGGTGTAATTGTCGACAATATTGGGAGATCGGCAGGCTGCAAAAGAAAGGTTGCCGATCCGGGGCAAGAAGCGGGAGAGGGAATTGATGAAATCGATGCTGATGATGGGCGCCTGCGCGCTCGCACTCATGGCGGCGCAGGGCACGGCGCACGCCCAGGAGGCACCCACGCCAACGTCAACCGAAGCCCAGGCTTCCGACACGGTCGAAAAGGTAACGGTGACAGCGCGAAAGCGCGCCGAGCAGGCACGCGACGTGCCAGGGGCCGTCACGGCCATCACAAGCCAGCAGAAGGAAAACCTGGTTGTCGACGGCATGCAGGATTATGTGCGCCAGGTGCCCGGGGCGACGCTTGTCAGCTCGGGCCCGGAGTACCTGAACGACTTCTCGATGCGCGGGCAGGGTGGCGGCCGCCTCGGTTTCTCCGAGACATCGACCGGCATCTTCAAGGACGGCCATTATGCAGCCGGTGGCGGTTTTGGCGGGCGCTCGCTCAACCGTCTCGACCTGCTCGACCTCGAGCGCCTCGAAGTGATGCGCGGCCCGCAAGGAGCGCTCTACGGACGCAACTCCGTGGGTGGTGCCGTCAACGTGATTACGAATGCGCCCTCGGACATCTTCAGCATCTATGGAAAGCTCGGCTGGCAGGATACAGAGCGCACGGGCTTCGAAGGCGTCATCAACACGCCGGTTCTTGACGATGTGCTGAACCTCCGGATCGCCGGCTTGTTGGACGACCAGACGGATGGCTCGGTACGAAATCTCACGACGGGCAACACGGTCGACAGGCGCAGCTTCAATGGTGCACGCGTGGCACTCGGGGCGCAGCCCTCGGAGGATGCCAGCGTCCGCATCACATTCGAGCACTATGACAGCAAGTCACCCGGGTTCTCGAGCCTCGGCTATCGAGCGACAGCGCCTGCCGGAGCCGGCGGTTTCGTGATCGATCCGGACATCTATACCCGCAACTTCATGAACCGCGAGGGCTACGCTGATGTCCTCGAGGATTCGGTGTACATCTCCGGCCAGTTTGACGCGGGCTTCGCGAATGTCTCGCTGAAGGTGAACCACCGCGTTCGTGACGCCGCCCGTACAAATGAGGACCTGGATCACTTCAACGGCATTGCCGGCTACACGATCAATGGCCAGGTGGTCGACCTCGCGGCGGCCCAGACCGAGGACTTCATGCGCTCCGGTGCAGAACTGTTCTTCTCATCGAAGGGCGAGACGCGGCTGCGATGGCTCGTCGGCGTGGAGGCGCAGGCATACGATTATGATGTCACGAACAACACAGGAGGCCTTTGCCCAGCGTATGCCGTTGCTGGTGCACCCGTCTTCGTTGCGGGTTGCAACCCGGGTGGCGGCGTAACAGCAAACCCGGACTCCGGCCCCCTCGGTGTCGCCTTGACGGCACTGCAAGTGGGCACGGCGCTCTCCACCGCGCGCCAGAACCTGAACAACGATGCTTTCACGGAGCAGTTGACATCAATTTCGGTTTTCGGGTCGCTCGACTATGATCTGACGGATGACGTCACGCTCGGCGTCGAGGCGCGGCTGCAGCAGGACAACAAGGACTATCAGTTCCAGCGCTATTCCGATGACCCGCTCGCCTATTTCGGCGCAGGCGTAGTACCCACGGGGCGGTTGGCAGAAATCCTCGTCCTTGGTCAGCCGGCACAATTCTGTCCCCCCTCAATCTCGGGGACACCCGACTGCGTCGCCGATGGCGGCATCAGCCGCGACACGCTGCGCTTCGATCAGGGCGAGTCCTGGACCCGCCTGACGCCGGCTGCGACCGTGAAGTGGGACATCAACGCCACCGACACCGGCTACGCCCGCTTTGCCACCGGCTTCCGTCCGGGCGGCTTCAATAACACGCCGCCAAACGGTTTGCCGCGGGCAGACCTCCAGGCGCTCATTGCCTATGATCCTGAGTATGCCTACTCCTATGAACTGGGCTGGAAAGGGCGCCTGCTCAGCTTCATTTCCTTCGATCTCGCGGGCTATTACACCGAAACCAAGAACATCCAGGTCGTGACCGCCCCGTCAGCGGCGTCGCGCGGCCTGCTCCTCGACAATGCCGGCAACGCGCACTCGTGGGGCATCGAGGCAGAAGCAAGGACAAGGTTCGACGTAGGCCCGGGCCGAATGTTCCTCAGCGTCAGCGCCGCGACGCAGGACGGGCAATTTGAGCCGGGTACTTCCATCCTGATTGACACGAACGGAGACGGCGTTCCGGATGTTGTCGATCTGAACGGCAAGCAGGTGCCGCGCATGCGCGACATCCAGATGGCGGCGTCCGCTGCTTACTTCATCCCGCTGTGGGAGGGTGTCAGCGCTCACGTGGCGGGCAGCATGCAGACTGCCTATGGCGGCTTCGAGAACGCCGACAACTCACGCGGGTTTGACGGCTACACGCTCTATGATGCGCGCCTGGGCCTCGCGACCGACATGTGGCGGCTCTCGGTTTTCGGCCGCAACCTGTCCGACGAAACCTATCGCCTGCAGAATGTGCTGTCGAACGACTACTACAACGAGCCGCAGATGTTCGGCGTCGAGTTGTCCTTCCGGAAATAGTCCCGGAGATACGGGCGAAGCGCTGGTCATCCTCCTGCAGCCTGCGCCGCCTGCGCCGCCTGCGCCGCCCGGCAACCCCCGGGCGGCGTCTTTTTTTTGAGCAAAGCCTCGCCCTGTCATTGCGGGAATTTTAAGCCGTCACCCGCCGAACAAAGCGCGAGAGGTCGGACAGCGTGTTGGCACGGTCCCTCAGCAGCCACGAGAGCGAGATCATGATGTCGATATGGTCGACCCCGTCATAGATCACGAGCTCTACGTCATTGCCGACGGCCTTCAGCCGCTCAGCCAGCGTCTTGGCATGGCGCGGTGGCACCGTTGTGTCGGCGCCACCTTGCAGCAGCAGGGCAGGAGGCGCACCGGGCCGCACGAATGCAACCGGCTGGGTCTCGACCGGTCGCGGCCATGACCCGAAGGCATCGATCGTGGATGGATATTGGAAAGGCATGAAGTCATACGGGCCCGCCAGCCCGGCAAAACCCCGCGGCTGTTCGCGCGACCCGGCCTTCTCGAGATAGGAGGGCGCCAGCGCCACCATCGACGCGATATAGGCGCCGGCCGAATGACCCGAAACCACGATCCGCTGCCCGTCGCCCCCGAACGTGCCTATCTCTCTTTGGGCCCAGGCTGTCGCAGCAGCCCCGTCTTCGACGAAGGCGGGAAAGCGCGCATCGGGCACAAGCCGGTAATCGGGCAGCACGGTAATGAACCCTTGCGCGGCGAGGGCCGTGCCAAGGAACCCGTAGTCCACGCGTTCTCCCGAGTTCCAGGACCCGCCATAGAAGAACACCACCACCGGCGCGCCCTTGGCGTCCTGCGGGGCATAGACGTCGAGCTTCTGGCGCGGGTCGGGTCCATAGGAAATGCCCGAGGCAACGCGGGAGGCCCCATCGTCGCGGGGCGTGATTGCATCGAAAAGCTCAAGCCGCGAGCAGCCGCCAAGCCCGAGGCCGGCAACGCCAGTCACGGCCAGGCTCTTCAGGGCCATGCGCCGGTTCATGTGGTTCACGGGCGGATCCTTTTTCCTGTCACAATGCAAAGTTTCGCGGTGGTATAACGCATGAACACAAGCGAAGGATCACGCCTTTTCGCCGCGAGCCCCGGGAACGGGGGTAGGGAAGGCGCAAGCGGGGGAAAATGACACGATCAGCTGGGCCCCGGCCGCAGGCACTCTCGGCAGCCGAGGCCAGGCGCATGGCATTGCGGGCCCAGGGTTTTGGCAAGCTGCCAGCCACCGGGCCCGGCCGTACCCAGCTGCTGGCAGCGGTGCGACAACTCGGGCTGCTGCAGCTCGACAGCGTGAATGTCCTCATCCGCTCGCATTACCTGCCCCTGTTTTCCCGGATCGGCGCCTATGACCGCGAGCAGCTCGATCGCATGGCGTCGACGTCCCCCCGTGCCCTCGTCGAATATTGGGGACATGAGGCCTCGCTGCTGCCGGTCGAGACCTGGCCGCGCCTGCGCTGGCGCATGGACGAGGCGCGCGCAGGACGCGGCATCTGGACCGGGATCGCAGCCTTCGCACGCGAGCGCCCGGCGTTTATCCGCCGCATCCGCGACGAAGTGCGCGACCGTGGACCCATCGCGGCCGGCGAACTGTCCGTCGGGACGAAACCCTCCGGCGCGTGGTGGGGCTGGAGCGAGGCCAAGCGCGCGCTCGAATATCTCTTCTGGGTCGGCGACCTCACCTCGGCGGGAAGGCGCGGCTTCCAGCGTCTTTACGACGTGCCCGAGCGCGTGCTCCCGGCCGGCATTCTGGGACAGGCCTCGCCCGCCCGCGCCGAGGCGCAAGTCGATCTCCTGCGCCACGCCGCCCGCGCCAGCGGCGTCGCGACCGAGACCGACCTGCGCGATTATTATCGCCTGCCGGCGTCAGACACCAAAGCGCGTCTGGCCGAGCTTGTCGAGGCCGGCGACCTCCAGCCTGTCACGGTCGAAGGCTGGAAACAGCCAGGCTACCTCTGCAAGGGCGTACGCACCGGCGACGTCGAGGCGTGCGCGCTCCTGTCACCCTTCGATTCCCTGATCTGGAACCGTCCGCGCACGGAGCGTCTGTTCGGATTCCATTACCGCCTGGCCTTCTACACGCCCGCCCACGCGCGCAGCCATGGCTACTACGTCATGCCCTTCCTGATGGATGGTCGCCTGGTGGCACGCATCGACGTCAAGGCCGACCGGAAGGCCGGCGCGCTGCTGGTCCTCGCAGGTCACGCCGAACCGGGCGAAGACGAGGCACGCATCGCCGACAGCCTCGACCCCGTTCTTGCATCGCTCGCCGGCTGGCTCGACCTGCCTCAGGTCAGGATCACCGCGCGCACCCGGCTGGGCCTGGCCCTGCGCCGTTCATCGTCGCGCAAGGCGGGGGCAGGCATTGCCGCGACATGAACAGCGCCATCCCGCGCTAACAGGACGTCAACCATTGCCGTAACCGGGCCTTCACCCCTTATGGACGATACTGCGCTCAACGACCTGGAAAATCGTGACATGACAAAGCGCATTCTCATCGCCGAAGACGACCTGCTGTTGCGGGAACTTCTCAAGGCGCGCCTCGAAGACACCGGCATCGAATACCAGACCGCAAGCGACGGCGCCGAAGCCATGTCGATGCTGGATGCAGGCGCTTTCGACATGGTCCTGCTGGACCTGCGCCTGCCGCGCATTGACGGCTTGCAGGTTCTCCAGGCCATCCGCGCAAATCCCCGCCTGCGCGACACGCGGGTGATCGTCCTGACCGCCTCGCGCAGCGACGCCGACATCGACGAGGCCGAGCGCCTGGGCGTTGACAGTTACCTCTCCAAGCCGGTCGACATCGACCGCCTGGTCGATCGCATCGAGATGGTACTCGACCCTGATGGCCGCAAGGCGCAGCAGACCTGGCTTGTAGAAGACTACACCGACGAAGACATCGTCCTTCGTTCCTGACGGCGCATGCTTTTCAATGCGCGAGCTTGTCCCGGCTCAGCGCCTTTTCGTCGAAGCGGAACACGATCTCCGGGTCCACCTTCAGCCGTTTCGCATCCTTGTCTTCATACGCATTGAGCGACAGGAGATGGCGAATGATATTCAGCCGCGCCAGCTTCTTGCGGTCGGCCTTGACCACATGCCACGGGGCATCCGCGTGGCTGGTCTGCACGAGCATCGCATCACGGGCGTCTGAGTAGGCGCTCCATTTGCGGATGGCGGCCGCGTCAATCGGGCTGATCTTCCATTGTTTGAGCGGGTTGCGCCGGCGTTCCGCCAGGCGCTCTTTCTGCTCGTCTTTCGAGATGTCGAGATAATACTTGAACAGGCGGATGTTCGAGCGCACGAGCATGGATTCGAAGCGCGGCGCCTCCTGCAGGAAGGATTTGTATTCCTCCTCGGTGCAGAACCCCATGACGTGCTCGACCCCGGCGCGATTGTACCAGGACCGGTTGAACAGCACGAATTCCCCGCCCGCCGGCAGGTGGGCGGCATAGCGCTGGAAATACCATGACGACCGGTCCCTGTCGCTCGGCTTGTTGAGGGCCACGACACGCGTCTCGCGCGGGCTCAGGTGCTCGACGATGCGCTTGATGGTGCCGTCCTTGCCGGCGCCATCCCGCCCTTCGATGACGACGGCAACGCGCTCGCTATTGGCAATCAGCGTGCGCTGGAACTTGACCAGTTCGATCTGCAGGTCGACCAGCTGCTTTTCATAGGCGCTGTCGGAGAGTTTCGAGCCATTCTCGGTTTGCGTCATGTTGATCTCGCGTGTCTCAGGCTCGCACCAGAAGCGTTTCGGCGATCTTCCCGTGGATGACACCCAGGGCTCGCGCCACGTGCAAGGTCAGCAGGATCCCGATCATGCCCACGATCACGACCAGGACCAGCCCCGGCGGCGTGTTCAGGAAGGCATCGATCTGCGGTTCGGTTGGCACCATGATGTGGTCCCTGCCTGTCGCCAGCTGATGGAAGCCGCCCGCAATCAGCGCACCTGACGTCACGCCCAGTGCCACTGACAGCGTGAAGTAGATGATGCCGAGCGGCAGCTGCAGCAGCATGTAGAACATCGTACCCCACGTGCGCGCATCGCTCAGGGCATGCTTGATGCGGGACCACAATGTCCCCGAAGTTTCTGTCGATGGCAGGCGCCGCGGCATGCGCACGCCAAGCAGCGTCTCGACGATGCGCCCCTCGACCCAGCTGATGACGCGCACCGAGCCGACAAACAGCAGGAAGAACGGCACGCCGATGATCAGGATGGCCAGCCCCAGAGACAGGCTGATCCCTGTGACAACCCACGTGAAATAGAAGATGCCCGTCGCCAGCGACAGAAGCATGTAGATCAGGGCGCCATAGGCAGCAGGATCAACCAGGACGCCGAAGAACCCGGGTCCACGCTGAGCTTCGCTGTCGGCCGGTTCGCGGGCCGGGAAGGGGCTGTGGGTCGCCTGTTCCATGGTGATGTACTCCTCGGCCACTTCCTGTGGCGTTCCATAGGTTTCAACGATACGCGCAAGCATCTCCTGCTCGGTTTCGCTGCCGCTGTCCGAATGCTCCGAGCGCAGATATTCCTCTGCATCGGCAAGTGCATCGAGCACCAGGGCTGCCGGCTGCCCCTTGAGACAGGCTTTCAGCGCCTGGAGATAGGCCGCAATCGTCGGCGGGACAGTGTCGGGCGCCAGGGCATCAGACATGTCCGCGTCCTCCCGCCTCGCCCGACGGTTCGATCAGCCCATCGACGAAGCTGCGCAGGTCAACCCACACCTCGCGCCACGCCGCGAGCGCAGCGCGCCCCTCCGGCGAAATCGCATAGTACCGGCGCGGCGGTCCCGAAGCTGAAACCTCGACCCGGCTCGACAACAGCCCTGTCGCATGCAGCGACCGCAGGACCGGATAGATCGCGCCCTGCTTGAGGAACGAAGCGCCTCCAGCCTTGGCCGTGATTTCCTTGGCAATCTGGTAGCCGTACATTTCCTCTCCCGACCGGTTCAGCAGGGCGAGCAGCACCATGGCCGCAATGCCGCCATGCAACTCCTTGCGGAATTTCTTCAGGTGTACGTCCGTCGTACTCACGCGTCTCTCCGGCTGGGTTTCCCCGGCGCTGTCATCCTGAAGAAGCTATCCCCTCGGTATCATGTACATCAATATAGTGCGAACATCACACTAGTAAAGGGCCGAGGCGGTCTGCGGCCCTTGGCTCACGAAAACGTGTCCGCGGTGCAACCTGTCGCAGAACCTTGGGCGCGCCACTCCCTGAATTGTTGACGGGGCGGCCCGAAACATTACCTTGTTTGGCAAGTATGCAGCTCTGAAGAGGGGGAGGGGCGGTGCTTCTGGGGAATGTGACCGGTCGACTGGCCGGTGTTGTGTTCTGTTGCGTCCTGCTGGCCCTGGGATCAGGCGTGGCTGCGGCGCAGAACACCGGAACCACGATCAAGGTAACGCGCGAGGCCTGGAGCGAGGCCGACGAGCGCGGCTACATCGAATTCATCGAAGCCATCGGCAATACCCGGTGCAACACGATTGACCGCTGCATGAAGAGCGCGGCCAACCCTTTTGCGCGTACCGATCCGCCCGGCGTCTTTTTCGCGGCCGACTGCGCGGACCTCCCGTATTTCTTGCGTGCCTATTATGCCTGGAAGCGCGGCCTGCCGTTCTCCTACATCTCATCCGTCGCCCCGCGAGGCGCGACCAGCGACATTCGATACACCGCCAGCGGCAACACGATCGCCGCGCGCCGCAACGTGCTGACCGGTGCCGCGCAAGGGCCCACGCTGCTGATGGATCTTCGCAACGGCATTTCCTCGGCCATGTTCCGCCTGCACCCCGACATGGAAGGGACCGACCTCTATCCCGTGCGCCTCGATCGCAAGGGATTGAAGCCGGGCGCGGTGCTCTACGATCCCAATGGCCATGTCGCTGTCGTCTACAAGGTCGAGGATGACGGGCGCGTGCTGTTCATGGATGCCCACCCCGACAACTCCCTGACGCGCGGAACCTACGGCAAGAAGTTCGTGCGCTCGTCACCAGGCATGGGAGCAGGCTTCAAGAATTGGCGCCCCCTCAGGTTGGTCGGTGCGACGCGGTCTGCCGACGGCACCCTCATTGGCGGCCGCATCGAGTTCACGCCCAATGCCGACCTGGCCGACTTCTCGACCGAGCAGTTCTTCGGAAACATGACGCGCCCGGCGGACAGGGAGTGGCAGTCCGGCCAGTTCACGATCGAAGGCCAGGCGGTCGACTACTACGACTATGTGCGTGCGAAGATGGGTGGAGGCTCGCTGACATTCGAGCCAATCCAGGAAGTGCGCAACATGGTCCGCGCCAATTGCGAGGACCTGCGTTATCGCGCCGAGGCTGTGGACCTCGCGATCCGGGCCGGCATCCAGAACAAGCCCCAGCCCGGACGCCTGCCACCCAATATCTACGGCACCGAAGGCGAGTGGGAGGAATATTCGACCCCTTCGCGCGACGCGAGGCTCAAGGCATCGTTCCTCGAGTTGTTCGATCAGGTCGAGCGCTTCATCGAATGGCACGCAGCCGGCGACAAGCGCGTCAAGTTCCAGGGCGGCGCCCTTGCGCCGGCGCTTCTCAAGGCCTACGACGAGGAGGCCGCGCTCTGCACCCTTTCCTATGTGCGCTCGAACGGAACACCCGTTCAGTTGGCCTACGAGCAGATGCGCCGCCGCCTCTTCCAGATGTCGTTCGATCCCTACCATTGCATCGAGCGTCGGTGGGGAGCCAGCGATCCGGCCGAAGTCGCGACCTGCCGCGACGACCCCGCGAAGGCGGCCTGGTATGCAGCCCAGCAGGGGCTGCGCAACCAGATAGAGCGCACCTATGACGCACGCATGGATTTCACGCTCGACGAGTTGAAGGCCCCAGGTCCCGGAAGAGGACCCGCCCTGCCACCGGATATCGACGTGCGCCGGTTCCTGCAGATGGTGATGGCGCGCCAGGCGAAGGTCGCGCCATCGCGTCCCCAGATCACCCCCGCGGTGTCCACGATGGGTGCCCGCGCGCAGAGGTAGCAACAGCCACTGCATTCAGGAGAGCTGTTGCCCCCGGCCTCTCGCACGGGTTGCATGTCCGCTTGAAACCTGAAGCCATCTTGTGCGTTTGCGCTACGCAGCCGCAGGCCCCCACGCTACTATCCATCGCTAATCAGCAGGGCCGAAGGGTCCGGTAGGAAAGGGGCGTGTCATGGCGCAATTCACGGTCGGCAAGCTTGTCGGGGCAGCCTGCGTACTGGCTGCGGCCCACGCATCGCCGGTAGCAGCAAGCCAGGGTCTCGCCGGCGCCTCCGTGCTCGCGATCGCGCTGTCGAGTTGGGCCGACATCGTCGAGCGCGTGTCGCCCGCCGTCGTCAGCATCACCAATGCCAAGGGATTGGGTTCCGGCTTTGTCATTGATGCGCAAGGCTACATCGTCACCAACAATCACGTGATGTCGGGACTGAACGAGGCCGAGGTTCGCTTCGCGGATGGCACCAAGTACAAGGCGCGCCTGATCGGACGCGACGAGGCAACCGACATCGCCCTGCTCAAGGTCGATGCCCCCCGGAAGTTCCCGACGCTGCGCTTCTATGACGATACGCGCATGCGCGTCGGCGATCTGGTCCTCGCGGTCGGCAATCCCTTTGGCCTCAACGGCACCGTGACCGCCGGCATCCTCTCGGCCCGCGGCCGCGACGAGGTGGGCAGCGGACAATTCACGGACTACCTGCAGCTCGATGCCGCCATCAATCCCGGAAACTCGGGCGGCCCCACCTTCGACGACAGTGGTCGCGTGATCGGCATGAATACGCTGGGCCGTGCGGGCAGCGGCATCGGGTTTGCGATCCCCTCGACCACGATCCAGCGGGTGGTGGAAGACCTGAAGGAGGGCAGGGCCGTCCAGCGTGGTTATCTGGGCGTTCAGATCGAAAGTCTGACGGATGACGGCGCCAAGGCGCTGGGCCTGCAGAACACCAACGGCGCCCTCGTCACGGGCGTGATTGCCGGCAGCCCTGCCGAGAAGGCGGGCATCCGCAGGGGGGATGTGATCCTCAAGATCAACGGCCAGGTCGTGAAGGACAATCGCGAGCTCGCCCGCCGCATCGCCGCCCTCAACGTCGGCGAGACCGCAACCTTTTCAATCTGGCGCGAGAACGCGACCATCACCATCAAGGTCACGGCAGCCCGCCGAGACCAGATGCTGTCGGCGACCACGCCCGGTCAGGGGCTGCAGCAGACATCGATCGGCCTTGCCCTGCAGTCGATCACCGACACCGTGCGCGAGGATTTCCGTCTCGGCAAGGGCGTGGGCGGCGTTCTGGTGATGGGCATCGACCCTTCGAGCGACGCAGCAGCGCGCAACCTCGGGCCAGGCGACCGCATCGTCGCGGTGGGCAGCGTTGAAGTCTCGTCGCTGGCCGACATCAACCTGGCACTCGAGAAGGCCAAGGCCATGAACCGCGACAGCGTGCTGCTGTTCGTCGTGAAGGCCTCAGGCGAGAGCCGCCAGGAAACCGTGAAGTTCGGCAGATAGGAGCCGCTGGTTCAGCGCGCCATCAGCACGTTCGACGATGGTGTCCCGGCATCGGCGACCGGAACATCCTCGCCCGACGGCGTCTTGAACTGGTCGAGCGCGCGCACCTCGTCGAGCGTGACGAACTTGTATCCTTCAGCAAGCAGCACGGGCACGATCGACTTCACCATGCGCACCGTCCGCTCGCGGATATCGTGCATCAGCACGATGCCGCCGCGCTTGCGGGCGATCTCGCGCACATAGCCCCGTCCGCACTCGTCCGGCGTCCAGTCCCGTGACCAGCAATCCCAGTCGGCGGAAGCCCGCACTTCGCCCTCGTCATCGAATGCGGTCTCCCCGCCGATGTCCCAGTACACGGGGCCAACATATTTCTTGAGGGCCGGATCCGCGTTCAGCACATCCGCGTGCACGCGCCGCCATACGCCGTAGGGAGCTCTGAAGTAGAAACCCTGGTCGGCGCGCGCATGCGGGCTGATCAGGGCATCGGTGCCCGCGATCTGCTCCGTTAGCAATTCCGGGGTCGCTGCATAGCGCCGCCCGAGTTGGGCGTGATTGTAGGAGTGATTGGCAAGCACGTGCCCTTCGCGCGCCATGCGCGCCAGCAGCGCGCTGTGGTTCCGCGCCCGCGTTCCCAGCACGAAGAACGTGGCCTTGATGTTGTTCTCGGCCAGCACGTCGAGCAGTTCAGCCGTGAATGTGGAAGGTCCATCATCGAAGGTCAGCGCCAGCGTCTTGGTCCCCACAAGACCCGAGGCCCGGATATTCGTCGGCTGGAAATAGGCATTGGCGTTTTCCACCCGTGTCGTCGGAACGGCAAGGAAAACCATGGCCATGGCGACGATAGCCACGGCCGCTGGCGCGGACGCAAGGATCCTTGAACGCATACCGGCTTTCCCCCATTCACGCGGTGCTGCAAGAGACCCTGACTTCGCCAGATCGCAGCGCCAGACACAAGGGTTGGCGTCAACCCTGCAGCACCCGGGCCTTCGCCGGGGTAGGCCTCAGGTCGGTTGCGCGAAGCCGCAGGAAACCGCGTTTCCCGGGCGACGGCCCGTGGTGAGCCAACGCCGGCACCACGCGCCAGCTGCTGAAACTTTGCCCGCCGGCGTGTCAATTATGCCGGCCTCGCCTCGAGAAGGCGCCTGTCGCCCCATGCGGGAAAGCAAGCCCGCGCAAGACATCCAGCAGGCGAAGACAGATGCTTAACCATGTTTCCGGCGCACGGCTCGCCCGCCGCGCGAACTGCAACCCTAGCCCCGCCGCTCATCGAATTGTGATCAGCCTGACGATTGCGGCACGGGTCCGATATCCTTACTAATTCATCAGGCCTTTGCGGTATCAACGGCGCATCAGCGCGGCCGCAGGGTTCGCAAATCAAAGTCGAGGGGTGTCTTTTCATGTGGTCCTGGTTTCTCGCGCGGTTGAAGGGCATTGCTAATGTCTTCGCCTCGTTCTTCATCTTCATCGTGCTGATCACGCTGTTCTTCAGCGTCGTCGGCATGTTCTCGGGCCCGCGCCTGCCATCCGAGATGGTCCTCACGATGGACCTGCGCAACGGTCTCCCGGACTCGCCCCGCATGAGCCTGTTCGGCGAAGAGCAGAAGGTCGGTTCGGTGATTGACGCCGTGACCGCGCTGGCTGCAGCCGAGAACGACGAGCGCGTGAAGGGCGTCTTCATCCGCATCGGCAATGGCGGCGTTTCGCCAGCCGCAGCCCAGGAACTGCGCGCCGCGTTCAAGGCGTTCAAGGCCAAGGGCAAGTTCGTGATCGCGCACGCCCAGGGCTTCTATTCCGGCGGCATGGGCGACTACATGCTCGCCTCTGTGGCCAACGAGATCTGGATGCAGCCCGTCAGCGAGATGAGCACGACGGGCGTTGCCTCCACGACGATGTTCCTGCGCGGCCTGCTCGACAAGATCGAAGCCGTCCCGCAGTTCGAGCAGCGTTACGAGTTCAAGAACGCAGCCAACATCTACACCGAGAAGGACTATACCCCGTCGCACCGTGAAGCCACGACGCGCCTGCTCGAGTCGATCTTTGAATCCTCCACCGCGATGATCGCCCAGGAGCGCAAGCGCACCCGTGACGAGATCGTGGCGCTCATCAACACCGCTCCGCACCTGACCAGCGAGGCGATTGATGCCAAGCTGATCGACAAGCAGGGCTATGACGACGAAGCCAGGGATGCCGCCCTCGCCAAGGCCGGCGACAACGCCGAGACCAAGTCGATCAGCGAATACTTCACGATGGTCGGTCACCCCTGGCGCAAGCCCGGCGCGCCTGGCATCGCCTTCATCCATGGCGACGGCGCGATCAACGACGGCGCATCGGAAAGCGGCGCCTTCGGCGGCGAAACCTCGATCGGCGGCGACACGGTAGCCAGGGCTTTCCGTGAGGCCACTGACGATGACGATGTGAAGGCCATTCTGTTCCGGGTCAACTCGCCCGGCGGTTCGGCCATTGCCTCCGACCAGATCCTCGACGCCATCAAGAAGGCCCAGAAGGCCGGCAAGAAGGTTGTCGTGAGCATGGGCGACGTCGCGGCCTCTGGCGGCTACTACGTCTCGCTCTCGGCCGACCGCATCTTTGCCCACGAGACGACGATCACCGGTTCGATCGGCGTGCTGTCGGGCAAGATCGTGACCACCGGTGCATTCGCGCTGCTGGGCATCGACGTCAAGGCGATCGGCGTGGGCACCAACGCCCTCATGCAGTCCGACACGCAGGCCTTCACCCCCGAGCAACTCGAGAAGTTCCGCAAGGGTGTCGACCAGATCTACGACGACTTCACCGCCAAGGTGGCGGCGGGCCGCAAGATGGACGTCGCCAAGCTGCGTGAAGTTGCCAAGGGTCGCGTCTGGACCGGTGCCGATGCCAAGGCCCGCGGCCTGATCGACGAGTTCGGCGGCTTCCGCGCCGCGCTCGAGGCCACCAAGGCGCTCGCGGGCGTGCCCGCGGACTCCGACATCAACCTGATCGAGTATCCGCGCAAGAAGAACCCGTTCGAGGAACTGGCTGAAGTCTTCGGCACGACGGCCGAGGTCGTCCGCGCCGCGGCGGTCCTGTCCGAGATCACGGGCAGCGAGCCTGTCGCCGAACTGGCCCGCCAGATGCGCGAGCGTCGCCTGCAGGGTGAGGCGCCCCAGGCCCGCATGCCGGAACAGAAGGTGGAATAGCCAGGCCCCGGCACACAGGCCGGAAACACGAAGGCGCGGGAACCCGGCGGTTCCCGCGCTTTTTTCATGAGGTGACGCTATTTCGCGTCGTGCACGTAACAGCCCGAGACGCTGTCATGCAGCATCTGCCGGCGGCGCGAGAACAGCGCCATGGCGACGCCGACCATGGCCGCCCCGAATGACACCACCTTCACCAGGTTGCGCAGCGCGGCACGGTTGACGTCCATGTCTTCGTTGCGGACGGGCGAGACCCGGATCCCCATCACGATCTTGCCGGGGCTCGCGCCCCGCATCAGCCAGCCTTCAGCCAGGATCGACAGGAGGAAATAGGCCACCACCGCGGCAATCGTCAGCGGCAGGCGCACGATTTCCCCGCCGCCCGGCCCGGCCAGCAGGACTTCGCTGCTCTCGACGGCAATCGGCCGGCGCGTGGCACCGGGCGGACCGAGTTCGACATCCGTGCGTCGCCATGTCTGTGCGACCAGCCCGAAATAGTCGCGCTCGAGGGTCATGCGCGAAGTGGTCCGGATCAGTTGCCCGCCATTCTCGATCTCGGTCGAGGGCAGGTCGCTCGACAGCACCCGCTCGCGCGCCAGCAGCGAGAAGGGCGCATCGATCGCAAGGACGGGCCCGACGACGGGCTGCAGGCCAACCGCAAGCGCAAAGGCCACCAGCGCGGCAAAGATGAAATCGATGATGCCGGCCCCGAAGCGCAGCGTGAGCGGCGCCGGGGCCAGGTTGACGGCGCGGCCGCCGGCCCGCACCTCCACGCCGGCGCCGCCAAGCGGCAGCGACGGGCTGACATCGTGCTGCACCACGAAGGCCGGTACATGGTCGGCGATGTTCTTGACTTGCTGGTTGCCGAGGAACGCGTAGCCGAGCGCCAGCTTGTTCCTCACCTGGTCATGCACCGAGCCGGAAATCAGGATGCCCCCGGGCGGCGCGAGGCTCTGCAGGCGTGCCGCGATATTGACGCCCTCGCCGAAGATGTCGTGATCGTCGATCATCACATCCCCGAGATTGATGCCGATGCGAAACGCCATTTTCTGCGGCAGGTCGATGGCCTCGTTCTGGGCCTTCAGTTCACGCTGGATCTCCACCGCGCACTGAACGGATTCGACGACGCTGCTGAAATCCGCCAGCACGGCATCGCCCGACCAGCTCACGACCCGCCCGTGATGGCGCTGGATGAAAGCTTCGATCAGTTCCCGGCAGGCCTTGAGGCGCGCAAGCGTGCCCGGTTCATCTGCGCCCATCAGCCGGCTGTAGCCGACGACATCAGCGCAGAAGATGGTGGTCAGCTTTCTCTTGACGGTATGTGACACGTGGCAGGGCCCGCAGCCGGAAATCGGCTCTGGCCGGGTTTATAGCGCCAAGGCCTCTCCCGCATCATCCCCCAATCGCGCACCGCACACGGCCGAAAGCCGGGGAAATCGACAAGCAGTGACGCATGACCGCCGTCGCCGGCCGGGCTTGCTGCCGCTGAGGATGTGCCCTCCGTGCAACAATGTGTGGCTCTGGCGTTGATCGCCCGGACTTGCGGGACGCCCAGCCCATCATTCATGTCCCGTTCAGCCAGCCCTTGCGATCGTCCCCACGGGCTATCATGCTGATGGTGATTTATGATCGGGAGGTTCGCAATGAAGACATGGTTCTTGGCGGCAGGGGCCTTTGCCCTTGTTGCAGGCGTCGCCGGCGCATTCTCGCAAGGCGAAGCGAAGGCGGGAGCGCCCGCCTGCCTGAAGATCCGCAATCTCGGCGACTTGAAGCTGATCGATGACAGCACCGCCCTGGCCACCTCGCGCAGCCAGGGGAATTTCATCGTCAAGATGCGCGGCACGTGCCGCGACCTGAAGATGATCGACAATTACTACACCCTGCGCGTCAACAACGCCGAGGAATGCCTCGACGGGGATGATGTCCTGCAGTTCCGCTATGGCGGCCTGTGCTTCATCCAGAGCGTGACACCCGCGCCCGCGAAATAAGCGCCGCCAGGCGCTGTCTGCCCATGAAAAAGGCCTCCGCCCGAAACGGGCGGAGGCCTTGTTGTTTTCCGGGTGCGCCTATTTCCGGTTCACGTCCAGATAGCGCGTGCGATTGACGCCGCGCGCCGTGTTCATCCAGTTCGACACATAGGGCTTCACGAGCGGCCTGACATACTGGTAGCAGACCGGCGCCACCGCCATGTCGTCCAGCAGCAGCTTCGTGGCCTGTCCCAACAGCTTGCCGCGCTTCACGCCATCCTTCTCGAGGTCGGCCTCGGCCATGAGCTTGTCGTAGGCCGGGTTCTTGTAGCCGGGATAGTTGAGGCCGACATTCGAGCTCTGGAACAGGAACAGCACGTTCTGCGCGTCGCTGTAGTCGAACACCCAGCCCGCATGCCCCATCTCGAAATTGCCGGTCTTCAGCAGGTCGTAGTGGATGGCGAATTCCTTCGCCTGCAGTTCCACCTGCACGCCCACCATCTTCCACATCGCCTGCAGCGCAATGGCATAGCGGCGCCAGTCCGGCCGGTTGATGAAGTTGTAGCTGATCTTCAGCGGCTTGCCCGGTCCATAGCCAGCTTCCGCCAGGAGGCGCTTTGCCTCGGCGCGGCGCTCGGCCATCGTCTTGCCGGCCCACGGCACCTTGCCCGAGCGGTCCACATTGGCCAGCCCCGGCGGCAGGATCGTCTCGGCCTCGACGCCGAAGGCGCCGAAATAGACATCACGCTGCACGGTCGCCTGGTCGATCGCCATGCCCATCGCCAGCCGCACGCGCTTGTCGGCCAGCGGCCCCTTGCGCATGTTGAACGCGGTGTAGAGCACGCGCAGGCCCGTGTACTTGCGCGTCTCCTTCGGGATGTTCGTCGAAAGCCACCGGAACTCGGTCAGCGGCCAGCGGTCGAGCGTGTCAAGTTCGCCCGCCCGGTACCGCTTCAGTGAAGCCGGCTCGTCCGTGGTCGGGAAGAACGAGACCTCGTCGATCTTCACATTGGCGGCGTCATGGAAGAACGTGTTCTTGACAAGTTTGATGTGGTCGTTCGGGCGCCGCGTGGCCAGCTTGTAGGCCCCGTTCGACACCATGATCCCGGGCTTGGTCCAGTCCTTGCCGGCCTTCTCGATCACGTGCTTGGGCAAGGGGAAAGTCGTGTAGTGGGTCAACATCTCCGGCAGGTAGGGGGCCGGATGCTCGAGTGTCACGACGAACGTCTTCGGGTTCGGCGCGCTGACGCCCAGTTGGTCCAGCTTCAGCTTGCCCGTGCTCACCTTCTCGGCGTTCTTCACGGGAAAGAGGATGCTTGCGTACTCCGACGCCGTCATGGGGTCGAGCACGCGCCGCCAGGCAAACACGAGGTCTGCCGAGGTCACGGGCTTGCCGTCCGACCATTTGTGGTCGCGGATCGTGAAGGTCCACGTCAGGCCGTCGGCCGAGACATCGACCTTCTCGGCCGCCCCCAGCACCGGATTGCCATTCACGTCCTCGGTGTAGAGGCCGAGGAAAAGGTCTCCCAGGATCTGGTTTTCCGGATCCCCCGAGGCCTGGTGCGGATCGAGGCCCTTGGGCTCCGCACCATTGCCGCGGTTGAGATACTTGGCGGCTTCGGCCGGCACCACGGCCAGGCCAAAGGAAAGGACCGCTGCGAAGAGTGTCGCAACAATCCCGAGGCGGGTTCGACGCATGGCGTTCTCCTGCTCTGTTCCGGTTGCCGGTTACTTCTTCGGCTTGGGGCCCATCGTCAGCCAGCGCGTGCGGAAGATCGCACGCGGGTTCTCCACGAAGTTGCCGATATAGGGCTTAACCAGCATGCGCTCGTAGAGATAGAACGTCGGCGCGATGGGGATGTCCTTCAGCAGGGTCGCCTGCGCCTGGTCGAGCAGCGCGCCGCGCTTGGCCGCATCGGGCTCCTTGTCGGCCCGACGCATCAGGTCGTCGAAGACCTTGCTGTTGTAGCCCGGATAGTTCTGCTGCAGCGTCGTGCTCTGGAAGAGATACAGGATGTTCTTCGCATCGCTGTAGTCGAACACCCACGCCGCGTTGCCCGCGTCATAGTTCTTGGTCTTCAGGTTGTCATAGTGGACCTTGGGCTCGGCCGGCGCCAGTTCCATGGTCACGCCGATCTGCTTGAGCATCGACTGGATCGCAACCGCCGCCCGCTTTGCATCGGGCGTGGCGATATAGGCATACGAGAACTTCAGCGGCTTGCCCGGGCCATAGCCGGCCTCGGCCAGCAGCTTCTTGGCCTCGGCGCGGCGCGCCTCCATCGTCATGTTCGCATAGACCATACGCGCGTCGTTCTTCACGCCCGACAGCCCCGGCGGCAGGATGGTCAGCGCTTCCTTGCCATAGACGCCGAAGAAGATGCCCTTCTCGACAACGCTGCGGTCGATCGCCTGCGCGATCGCGCGGCGCACGCGATAGTCGTTGAACGGCTTGCGCGTCGTGTTGAAGGTCCAGTAGCTGACGGCAAGATAGGTAAAGCGCCGTGCCTCGGTCGGGATGTTGGCCTGCAGCCACTTGTGCTCGGTCAGCGGCCAGCGGGCGTTCATGTCGATTTCGCCCGCGCGATAGCGCTTCAGCGCCGCGAGGTCGTCCTCGATCGGATAGAACGTGACCTTGTCGATCTTGACCTTGGCGGCGTCATAGAACTTCGGGTTCTTGGCCAGCGTGATATGGTCCTGCGGACGCCACGACTGCAGCATGTAGGGACCATTCGAGACCATCTTGCCCGGCTTCACCCACTCGTTGCCGAACTTCTCGACGACATGCTGCGGCAGCGGATAGGTCGTGTAATGCGTCAGCAGTTGCGGCAGATAGGGCGCCGGCGCTTCAAGATCGATGACGACCGTGCGCGCATCCGGCGCCGAGATGCCCAGCTCCGCCGGCTTCTTCTTGCCGAAGCTGACGGCTTCCGCATTCTTCACGGGATAGAGCACTTCGCGATACTCTGCCGCCGTCGCCGGATCCAGGATGCGGCGGAAGGCAAACACGAAGTCGCTCGCCAGCACCGGCTTGCCGTCCGACCAGGTATGCGCCCGCAGCTTGAACGTCCACTTCAGCCCGTCCGGAGATGTCGTCACCGACTCGGCCGCGCCCAGGATCGGTTCGGCATTGGCCGCTTCCGTGTAGAGGCCAAGGAACATGTCCCCGATGACATTGTTTTCCCAGGTGCCCGTCGCGCGATGCGGATCAAGGCTCTTCGGCTCGCCAGCATTGCCGCGATAGAGATGGCTCTCCGCCAGGGATGGGCCGGCCCCCGCAATCATCAGGGACAGGAGCAGCAGCGGCAGCGCGGCCACGCTTAGTGCGGTCTTTGAAACCAGTCTCCAGGAACGCATCGGTGATTTCTCCAGTGTTCGAGGCTTGGGATGCCCGTTCGCGCGTCGTGACCGCAAGCACGGGCAGAATGCGGCCAATGTCCCCGTTTTCCGTTGGATTTCAAGGAATTTCTCGGCGCCCAGATAGTCTTTTGCCCGCCGCTGAAACTCATGTAGCCTGATCGGGCCTGACTGCGGGGGCAGTCGGGCAACAAGCCTTGTCGTCAGGAACATCGGGAAGCAGGTAGATCCGGTCATGAGAGCAATTTTACTGGCAAGTTTTGTGATCTTGGGAAGTGCAGGGGCTGCCGTTGCAACTCCGGCGCGCGATGCCATGACCGCCGTCGCGAAATGCACCGAGATCCCGGGAATTGCCGAACGCCTTCAGTGCTTCGATGCGGCCGCCGCTACGGTGCGCACGGTGCTGTCGGATGCCGACAGGCAGGCTGAAGCTTCCCGCAAGCAGGAAGAAGAGGGCGGCGGTGTTCTGTCCTGGTTCGGCTTCAGCCAGGATGGGCCGCCTGTCACCAAGCCCGAGGACTTCGGCATTGCCCCGGCCAAGAACACGCGCCCGGACGCACCCAAGGAGATCACGGAGATTTCCGCCCAGGTCCTCGAGTTTGCCAAGACCCCGCTGGGCAAGGCGATCTTCATCCTCGACAACGGCCAGGTGTGGCGTCAGGTGGACGGCGATTCAGCCGAAGTGAACCATCGGGCATCCGCAGGTCCCATGCAGATCCGCATCGAGAAGGCCGTGATGGGCAGCTTCTCCCTCTACATCGAGGGATCGAAGAAGATGGTGAAGGTGCGGCGCATCAAATAGGCGCTGGGTTTTCCCATCGCCACGCGCGGTTTCAGGACGGGAAGTGACACGCAACGACGTGCCCGTCCTTGCCGCCGCGCCCCTCGAGCGCCGGAACTTCCTTCGCGCATTTTTCCTGTGCAATCGGACAGCGCGTGCGGAACACGCAGCCTGACGGCGGATTGATCGGCGAGGGCAGTTCACCCTGCAGCACGATGCGCGTCTTGCCGGCTTCCACCGACGGATCCGGCACGGGGGCCGCCGACAGCAGCGCCTGCGTGTAGGGGTGTCGCGGATGGTCGAGCAGTTCGCGCCCCTCGGCAAGCTCCATCACCTTCCCAAGGTAAAGCACCAGCACCCGGTGGCTGACATGGCGCACCACCGCCAGGTCATGGCTGATGAAGATGAAGGCGACGCCCGTGTCCTTCTGCAGGTCGGCCAGCAGGTTGATGATCTGTGCACGGATCGACACATCCAGCGACGACACCGGCTCGTCGGCAACGATCAGCTTGGGCTTGAGGATCATCGCGCGCGCAATGCCGATGCGCTGGTTCTGCCCGCCCGAGAACTCGTGCGGATAGCGGTTGATCATCTGCGGCAGCAGGCCGACCTTGGCCATGATGTCCTGGACGCGCGCCTTGCGTTCATCGGCCGACAGGTTCGGTTCGAAGGTCGTCAGCGGCTCGGCAATGATGTCGCCGGCTGTCATGCGCGGATTGAGGCTTGCCAGCGGATCCTGGAAGACGATCTGCAACTCGCGCCGCCGCGGCTTCATGGCATTGCGCGACAGGCCCGCAATGTCCTGGCCCAGCCAGACGATGCGCCCGCCGGTCGACTTGATCAGTTGCAGCACGGCGCGTCCGACGGTCGACTTGCCGGAGCCCGATTCCCCGACGATCCCGAGCGTTTCGCCCGCCCGGACATCGAACGAGACGCCGTCCACCGCCTTCAGTGAACGCGGCCCGCTGAACAGCCCGCCGCCCTTGACCGGGAAGTGGACCTTGAGGTCCTTGACCGAAAGAATGACGTCGCCGGTGCTCATCGGATCACGGCTCCTGTGCTGTCGAAGCCCTTGAGGTGGCAGGATTTGGCGCGCCCGGGCGCAAAGCCCGCCAGCGCGGGTCGTTCGGCGATGCAGCGATCGAACACGTGCGTGCAGCGCTCCTGGAATGTGCAGCCCTTGGGCAGGCGCTGCAGGTTCGGCGGGCTGCCCGGGATGGCGGTCAGCCGCCCGTCCTCTGCCTTGTCGAGCCGCGGGATCGAACTGACCAGCCCGCGCGTATAGGGATGCTGCGGGTCGTGGAAGATCTCGCCGACGCTGCCCTTCTCGCAGAATTCGCCCGCGTACATGACCATAACCTTGCTGCACAGGCCGGCCACGACGCCAAGGTCATGGGTGATCATGACGATCGACATCTTCTCTTGCGTGCGCAGCTCCTGGAGCAGGTCCAGGATCTGCGCCTGAACCGTCACATCCAGCGCCGTCGAAGGCTCGTCGGCGATCAGCAGTTCCGGGTCGCAGATCAGCGCCATGGCAATCATCACGCGCTGGCGCATGCCGCCCGAGAACTCGTGCGGATACTGGTCGACACGCCGCTTGGCGTCGGGGATCTTGACGCGGTCGAGGATCTGGATCGCCCGCGCGCGGGCATCCCGTTCGGACATGCCCTTGTGCAGCACCAGCACCTCGGACAGCTGCCGGCCGATCTTCAGGTGCGGCGTCAGCGACGTCATCGGATCCTGGAAGATCATCGTCATCTTCGAGCCGCGGATCTTGTTCAGCCGCGCGATGGGCATGCCCACCAGCTCCTCGCCGCGGAACTTGGCACTGCCCGAGGCCTTGCCGTTGGCGGCCAGAAGTCCCATGACGGCCATGAAGGTCTGGCTCTTGCCCGAGCCGGATTCGCCGACGACGCCGACGCAGTCGCCCTCCTCGATGTCGAAGTTCAAGCGGTTCACGGCCGAAACCTCGCCCTCGGGCGTGGAGAAGCGGACGGTCAGGTCCTTGACGCTGAGAATGGGTGCCATGTCTATCGCGCGTCCTCAGCGATCCTTGGGGTCGAGCGCGTCGCGCAGCCCGTCACCGATGAAGTTGAAGCAGAACAGGGTCACCGCCATGAACACGGCCGGGAAGGTCAGCATCCACGGATAGGATTCCATCTGGTCCTTGCCGTCCGCGATCAGCACGCCCCACGACGTGAAGGGCTCCTGCACCCCAAGCCCGAGGAAGCTCAGGAAGCTCTCGATCAGGATCACGGCCGGCACCGTCAGCGTCACGTAGACGATGACGGGCCCGACCACGTTGGGCAGGATGTGGCGGCGGATGATGGCGGGTGTCGACACGCCCGAGGCCTCGGCCGCTTCGATGAATTCCTTGCGCTTGATCGACAGCGTCTGCCCCCGCACGATGCGCGCCATGGTCAGCCATTCGACCGCCCCGATGGCCACGAACATCAGCAGGAAGTTGTTGCCGAACACGACGACCAGGATGATGACGAAGAAGATGAAGGGCAGCGCATAGAGGATGTCGACGAAGCGCATCATCAGGTTGTCAAGCCGCCCGCCCACAAACCCCGCGGTCGCGCCGTAGAGCACGCCGATCACAAGGGCAACGAACGTCGCCACGAAGCCGATCGCCAGCGACACGCGTCCGCCCATCAATACGCGGATGAACAGGTCGCGCCCGTTCGCGTCCGTGCCGAAGATATGTCCCTGGCCCACCGCCGTCGGGCAGAGCTCGGCCTGGCTGCCGAAAAGGGCCGTCATGCTCAGGTAATCCGGTGGCGGGCACGAGATGCGGTCGAAATAGGCCTCGTCGAACGGATGCGGCCAGAAACTCGGACCCACGACCGACACGAGCCCGATGCTGAACAGCACCAGCATCGAGGCGACCGCCGCCTTGTTGGCAAACAGGCGGCGCCGGGCGTCCTGCCACAGGCTGCGGCCCTTGATGTCCTGCAGGGGTTGGGCTGTAGCCATCAGTCGTACCTGATTTTCGGGTCAAGCAGGCCGTAGATGACGTCCGCGACCAGGTTGAGGAAGATGACGAGCGACGCGTAGAGGATGACCACGCCCATGACCAGCGTGTAGTCGCGCTGCAGCGCGCCATTGATGAAGTACTTGCCGATGCCCGGCAGGTTGAAGATCTGCTCGATGACGAGCGACCCCGTCACGATGCCCGCCGTCGCCGGCCCCAGATAGCTGACCAGCGGCAGGATCGCCGCCCTCAGCGCATGCCGCGTGATGACCAGCCGCTCCGGCAGCCCCTTGGCACGCGCCGTGCGCACATAGTTCGACCGCAGCACCTCGATCATGCTGCCGCGCGTCAGGCGCGAGATCACGGCGATCTGCGCCAGGCTCAGGCTCACGATCGGCAGGATCATGTTTTCGATCGCGCCATTGTTCCATCCGCCGACCGGCAGCCAGCCCAGGTTCACGCCCAGGATCAGCGTCAGCACCGGCGCCATCACGAAACTGGGAACCGTGATGCCGATCATGGCAATGGTCATGATCGAAAAATCCGAAAACCGGTTCTGACGCAGGGCAGCGACGGTCCCCATGGTCATCCCGATCGTGAGCGCCAGCAGGATGGCCGATACGCCCAGGAGCGCACTGACCGGCGCCCCGTCGGCGATCAGCTCGGCGACCGTGAAGTCCTTCATCTTGTAGGACGGCCCGAAATCCCCGCCCATCAGCTTGCCGACATAGCCCCCGAGGCAGCGCACATGCCGCTTCTCGCCCGTGACGTATTTCGCGCCGTCATACGAAAGCCCCGCCTTCGCCGCCTCCGCCGCCATCCCCGCATGGTCGCCCGAGATGAAGGCCTGGCAGACAAGGGGGTTCACCTCGAGGAACTGCTGCAGCAGCGGCTTGTCGAGGTCATAGGCCGCCAGGATGTTCTTCTCGATCTCCGGCGGCAGGTTGCGTTCCTGGTCGAACGGCCCACCCGGCGCAACCCGCATCAGGAAGAACGCCATGGCGATGATGATCAACAGGGTCGGGATGGCGCCAAGAAGGCGGCGCACGATGAAACGCAGCATTTGTCCGTCCAGACCCCCGAGGAACGAAAAACAGCCGGGACACTCACGGACCGCCCCACAAAAGTCAATGCGCAACCCCAGGAAATGGCCAAAAACCGCGAGTGAAATCAGGCCATTAAGCACCAGCACCCATCTCTTCCCCCGCTCACCATGAACGAGGGCTGCACCACCCCGTCATCCCGACCAAGGCCGAGGCAGCGGCGAGGAACTCCCTCCCCGACGCGTACCGCGTCGGTACTCCCTCGCGGGGCGAGGGAGAGACGCACATTTCCTCCTCACGCAGTGAGGAGGTGGATGCACGGCGCGCAAGCGCCGGGCAGACGCAGGAGTGCCTCTCCGCCACCTCGGCCTTGGTCGGGATGGCGGGGTGACGTGGTAAGGGGAGGGGGCGCACCACCTATCATGTCCCTTTTTTTACCTGTCATCCCGACCAAGGCCCGGGCAGCGGCGAGGAACTCCCTCCCCGACGCGTGCCGCGTCGGTACTCCCTCGCGGGGCGAGGGAGAGACGCACATTTCCTCCTCACGCAGTGAGGAGGTGGATGCACGGCGCGCAAGCGCCGGGCAGACGGAGGAGTGCCTCTCCGCCACCTCGGCCGTGGTCGGGATGACGGGGTGACGTGGTAAGGGGAAGGGGGCCACGCACTACCCATCCGGGGTACCCACAAAAAGCCCGGAGAGGGCTCCTTGATACCCTGACATGTTCACATTATGTTCAATACATCATTAACCCGCCCGCGAAGCCCCGAACCCAGGCGCCGCCGCAGGCCTCCCACCCGACAAAAGGACCCCCATGAAACCCCAGAAACTCGCCATCGTGCCACCCGCCCCGCAGCCTTGCACAAACACTGTGCAAGACATTGAAACATCAGCAAGATCCGACAAGGAAGACCTCTTCCTCTCTCTGCTGTCCGAGGGCGTCAGCGTCTGCGAGGCCTGCACGCGCGCTGGCATGCCGCGCCGCTCGGTCTATGCAAGGCGCCGCGACGACAAGGCCTTCGCCGCCCTCTGGGACGAGGCTCTCTCAATGGCCGCCGACACGCTCGAAGCCGAGGCCGACCGCCGCGGCCGCGATGGCTGGAGCGAGGACGTCTATTACCGGGGACAGGTTGTCGGTCAGCGCCGGCGCTACTCCGACCGCATGCTCATCTTCCGGCTCAGGGCGCTCAGGCCCGAGCTTTACAAGGACATCCGCTGACAGCAGGGGGCGCCTCAGCCCGCAAGCTCCGCCATCGCCACCGAGCGCTTTTCGCGCGCCGAGATCTCAGCCGCCATCCCCATCAGCACGGCCGCGGTCCCATCCCCGGCCGTGACATCGACGGGACCCGCGCCCGTCACCGCCCGCAGGAACGCCTGGGGCTGGTAATAGCTCGCCCCGTGATGCGTCCCCGCCTTCAGCGCCGTCGGATCCACCGCGACATGCTCGCTCACCGGACCGCGCGGCGAACGCGGGCTGAAGACCAGGTTGCCGTCCGGAATGAAGACCTCGAGCTTGCCCGTGTCACCGACCGCCGCGATCTCTTCCTGGTTCTGCGAGCCCTCGGCGAACATGCACAAATCCAGCATGGCGCGCACGCCATTGTCGAAGTCGACGATCGTGTAGGAATTGTCGATGATGTCAGGCACCCGCCCGCCATAGCGCTCGTCGAGGTGGTTCACATCCATCGCCCCCGAACAGAACACGCGCACGGGCTCCGCCCGGATGATCAGCCGCATCAGGTCGAAGAAATGACAGCACTTCTCCACCATCGTGCCCCCGGTATTCTCCGAGAAGCGGTTCCAGTCGCCAACCTTCTTCAGGAACGGAAAACGATGCTCGCGGATGGACAGCATCTGCAGCCGGCCGATGCGCCCGGCATGCACGTCGGCGATGAAGCGCGCAGCCGGCGGCATGTAGCGATACTCCATGCCCACCCAGAACACGCCGCGGTGCCCGCGCGCGAGCCGGTCGATCTCGCGCACGTCGTCAAGCGTGGTCGCCAGAGGCTTCTCGCACAGCACATGCTTGCCGCTTGCAATCACGTCGCGCAGGATCGCCGCATGCGTGAAGTTGGGTGAGGAGATCAGCACGACGTCGATCGACGGATCAGCCAGCATCGCCTGCCGGTCGGGATAGACCTTCACGTTCTCGCGCAGGCCGTCGCCCAGGAAGGCCTGCGCCATCAGGATCGAGTTCGGCTCCGGGTCGGTGATCCCCGCGATCTCGGCCTCGGGCATCAGCTTCAGGTTGTTGATGTGCTCATAGCCCATCATCCCCGTGCCGATCAGGCCATAGCGAATTTTCCTCAAGTCACATCCTCCCCAAGGGGCCAACCCGCCCTTGTCTGCCGCATGCATTCCGCGTCAAATACATGACACGCACAAGAACGGAAAGCATGAGCACGCACGCAAGCCTCCGCCCCCTCGGGCAATCCAGCCTGAAGGTCGGCCCCATCGCCTATGGCCTCTGGCGCTTCGTGGGCAATGACGTGCCCGCCGCGCGCGGGCGCATCGAGGCCGCCCTCGCAGCCGGCATGAACCTGATCGACGTCGCCGCCGTCTACGGCCTCGACTGGGGCGGGCAGGCCTTCGGCGAATCGGAAGACCTGCTCGGCCGCGTCATCGCCGCCACCCCCGGCCTGCGCGCACGCATGGTGCTGGCAACCAAGTTCGGCATCATCCCGGGCATCCCCTATGACTCGAGCGCCGAGGCCGTCATCCGCTCCTGCGAGGCGTCGCTGAAGCGCCTGCGCACTGAGGTGATCGACCTCTTCCAGGTCCACCGCCCCGACGTGCTGACGCACCCGGACGAACTCGCTGGCGCGCTCACCCGCCTGCGCGAGGCCGGCAAGATCCGCGAGGCCGGCGTCTCCAACTACACGACCGGCCAGACCCGCCTGCTGCAGCACCATCTCGGCTTTCCGCTGGCAACCCTCCAGCCCGAGTTCTCGGCCCTCGCGGTCGAGCCCGCCTTCGACGGCGTGCTGGACCTCGCGATGGAGGCCCGCATGACGCCGCTCGCCTGGTCGCCGCTCGGCGGTGGCAGGCTCGCCGACGGCGTCGATGCCGCCGACCCGGCAACCCGTCGCGTCAACGCCAAGCTCGACGAGCTGGCCGCATCCCACGGCACGACCCGCAGCGCCGTGGCGCTTGCCTTCGTGCTGCGCCACCCCGCGCGCCCCATCCCCATTCTGGGGACACAGAACCCCCAGCGCATTGCAGCAGCAACCGCCGCCCTGACCATCAACCTCACCCGCGCCGAGTGGTATTCCCTCGTCGTCGCCGCAAGGGGAGTGCCGCTGCCATGAAGCCCTGCGAAGTCTCCTGGTTCTCCGCCCTCTGCGACGACGACTACGAGTTCCTCGGTGTCCCCGATCCCAGCCTGCGCGCCAGCTACGAGCACTGCCGCAACATCGTGCTCACCGCCGAGAAGGGCGGCTTCGACAACATCCTCTTGCC
>JBEIHO010000036.1:0-29464 GCA_040381215.1 Alphaproteobacteria bacterium
ATGGTCGCGATCGCGCACCGGCAACTCTTCGATCAGCTTGTCGCGACCGAACAGGTAGTACTTGCGCGTCAGGTCATAGACGTGCCGCGTATAGCGGTACATCTGGTCCATCGCGGAATGTGCATTCGACGAGGCGCCCGGAGCCGACATCAGCTGGCCTTCAGTTCATAGATGTGGAACCCGCCATAGATCGACGAGCGGTCCTTGTCGTGGAACGCACGCGATTCTTCGCCCAGATAGTTCCAGCGCCCGA
Source organism: Alphaproteobacteria bacterium (assembly GCA_040381215.1). Classification (GTDB taxonomy): domain Bacteria; phylum Pseudomonadota; class Alphaproteobacteria; order Micropepsales; family Micropepsaceae; genus SZUA-430. The sequence continues at coordinate 254 of JBEIHO010000036.1, forward strand.
TCAGCTCTGCCGGCAGCTTGCGCTCAAGCGGGCTCTCTGCGCCTGCCGTGCGGAAGATGACACGCGCGCCCGGCGCCGCCGTGCGCGTGATCTGCTCCCACAGGGCGGTGATCTGCTGCTCGTTCATCCAGTCCTGTGCATCGAGCAGCACATAACAGTCGAGGCAGCGCTCGGGCCGCTTCGCAAGGAAGTCGGTCATCGAAGCCAGATGCGTCTCGACCCGATCGGTGCGGGTGCGCACCACCTCGTAGATCTGCTCCTGAAGATAAGGCGGCACGCCGCGTCGATCCTCGGTGTCATAGCGACGGCCGAAGGCCTGCCAGGCGAAATAATTGGTTTGCAGCGGGAAGTCGCAGGCCAGCTTTTCGATGCGCTGGCGGATGAGGCCCGCCGGGTCACCCTTCGAATCCTTGGCGAGCTCGTCATACTGAGCCGGGGGAATGCCCAGCGCGTAGAACGACACCGGCAGCTTCGAGAGCGCCTTCACCAGCTTTGAGTCGAACAACGGCGCAATCACCCGGTCGAACACCGCCCGCTGCTCGGCCGGCGAGCGCGCCGAGAGCATCTCGTTGAGCTGCTTGCCGTGCAGCTTGGCCACAGTCTGCAGCACGCCAAGAAAGCGCCCCAGCAGGCTGTAGCGGTAGAGGTCCTTGGCGAACATGTCGATCCGCGGACCGCGCAGCGGCGCCGTGTGGCGCCAGTACCGGCGCGTGGTTTCATCCAGGCGATGGGCCAGGAACGTGTCGAAATTCTCGCGGTTCTTCTTCGAATTGGCCACGCCGAAGAAGGCAAAGAAGTCCTCATAGCTCGGCAGATAGCGCAGCGCCGCCAGCTTGAGCCGCGTCAGCGCGATGTGGTTCGGGTTGAGGTCGACGGCAATGATCTTCGCCGGGTCGCCGGAGAGATAATTGACCACGTTGCACCCGCCCGAGGCGATCGTGATGATGCGGCTGTCGGGCCGCACGCGCAGGGCCGCCATGTCGACATCCGGGTCTTCCCAGATCTGGTTGTAAACAAAACCCTGGAACATCATCGTAAACATGCGTTCCAGGACGCCGCGCTTGGACGTCAGACGGTGGTTGACCGCAGCTTCCTGCAGAAGTTTGTTCGCCATGGACTTTTAGCTTGGTTCCAGTCTGTGTGGCCGCAGGCTACGAGACGCTTGCACAGCAACGCATCGGTCTGCGAAACCGTGTTTCTAATTCGGGAGCCCTGCCCTTGCAAACGAACAAAAGTGCCGGCGCCTCCAGAAAACCCCGGAAAACTGGCAACCGACCGCAGCGTCGCTCAACCTACGCGCGCCCGGAGGCCTCCTCCTCGGAGGCAGTCGCAACAGCAGTGGCCGACGGCCTGATCCAGCAGGCATCGGGTGCCTCCCTCGACCAGGCGATCACGCGCGCCCTGAAGGCGGCGCCCGCTCTCGCCCCGAACGCCCGGCGCGAGGTCGTGCAAACGCTGGGCGCCATAAACCGCCACCGCGCCCGCCTCTCCTGGCATCTGGCCACTGCAGGGGCCGAACCGACACCCGCCGCGCTGTTCTCGGCCTGGACCGTCTTCGCCCGCAGCGGCCAGCGCTGGGAAGACAGCGCCGGCGTCGAGGACCTCGCGCTGATGCGCAAGCTGGCGCGCCGACGCCTCGAGGATCCCGACATGCCCGAGGCCACACGCCTCGAATGTCCGGCCCCGTGGGACAGCCTGCTCCGCGCGGCACTTGGCCATGACTTTGCTGCCGAAATGACAGCCGCCCTCGCGCCGCCGCCGGTCGACCTGAGGGTCAACACCTTGAAGGCAACCCGCGAAACGGCAATCGAACGCCTGCACTGGGACAAGGTCGAGGCCCAGCCCACCCCGACAAGCCCCTGGGGCCTTCGCTGCGCACCCGAAACCAACGTCTCGGCGACGCGCGCCTTCCGCGACGGCCTCGTCGAATTCCAGGACGAAGCCTCGCAGCTTGCCGCCCTTCTGTGCGACGCCCGCCCCGGCATGCAGGTCATGGATTTCTGCTCAGGCACGGGCGGCAAGACACTGGCGCTCGCAGCCACGATGCAGAACAAGGGACACATCGTGGCCTGCGACATCAGCGACGTGCGCCTGGCCCGCGCAAAAATCCGCATGAAGCGCGCAGGCGCCGAGAACGCCGAGCGCATCAAGCTGCCCCCGGAAGACAACAAGGAGATGAAGCGCCTCCACGGCCGCTTCCACCGCGTGCTGGTCGATGCGCCCTGCTCGGGAACCGGCTCCTGGCGGCGCAATCCGGATGTCCGCTGGTCGACCCACGCCACCAATATCGACGAACTGACCGCGCTGCAGGCAAGGATCCTTGCCCGCGCCAGCCGCTTTGTGCAGCCCGACGGGCTTCTCGTCTACGCCACCTGCTCGCTCCTGCCGCAGGAAAACGAGCGCCAGGTCGAGGCATTCCTGGCCACCAACCCGGACTTCGCACGCATCGAGGCGCGCGCCCACTGGCTCTCGCTTGGCAGTGCTCCCTGGCCCTGCAAGGACCCGCAATACCTGCAGCTTTCCCCGGCACGCAACGGCACGGACGGCTTCTTTGCTGCCGTTTTGAGAAGAGCCTCAATTCGGGCATAGTTGCACCGGAAGATACAGCGTCGCCAGTTGCGGAGCGGGACCCACCATGCGCCCACCATTCTACGTCACCCAGCTCAAGCGTGACCTCGACACGTGGATAAGCCAGGGTCTTGTGCCGGCCGAGAACCGCGACAGGATCCTGCAGACCGTCACCGCCCCGCCCGTCGCCGGCAGGCTCGAAGCCATCATCGCCATCTTCGGCGCCATCCTGATCGGCGCCGGCGCCTTGTCCTTTGTCGGCGCCAATTGGGCAGACATGGGAAAGGCAACGCGCCTCATCGTGCTCTTTGGCAGCATGTGGCTGGCCTACGGAGCCGCGATCTGGGCCCTTCAAGCGGGCCGGACCCTGATCGGCGAGGCCCTGCTTCTGCTGGGGATCCTGCTCTTCGGCTCCAACATCTGGTTCATCGCCCAGACCTACAACATCAATGCGCACTACCCGGACGGCACCATGTTGTGGGCGCTGGGCGCACTTGCCGCCGCAGTCATCGCCGCCTCGCGTGCAAGCCTGGGCGCAGCACTGGCGATAGGATCGTTGTGGACGGTGCAGGAATCGACCGACTTCGACGGTCCATTGCACGTTCAGTTCATCGTCTTCTGGGCCGTCTGCGCAGCCCAGGCCTCCAGCCTCGGCTGGCGTCCGGGCATCCACCTCTCCGCGCTGAGCCTGATCCTCTGGTTCGTGGTGTCCAATGACAGCCTGCAGCAATTGCTGTCGTGGAGCGACGCCGAGATTGCCTCGATCTATGTCTTCATCCCGCTGGCCCTGTGGTCGGTTTCCCAGATCCGCGCCCCCGGTCCGAACGGCATCAGCCTGATGACAGGGCACTACGCCTTCTTCACGTTCCTCGCCGCATTCTCGGTCATCCATCTCTTCGAAGGCCATGCCGTGGGATCGTCACTGTCGTGGATCCTGTTCGCGGCCATCTCCACCATCATCGCGCTTGGCGCCGTGATGCTGCCCCTGCAGCGCAATGCCGGCTCGTTCATGGACATCGCGGGCACGCTTTTTGCCATAGCGGCCACCATCTATTACGTGACGCAGACCCGGGGCAGCACCGACAACACCGAAGTGCCCTATCTCATTTGTTCACTGGTCGTGATCCTGTGGAGCCTGTCGCGGGGCGCACGCTTCGATGACCGCTTCGTCATCAACTGGTCAGTCGTCGCCTTCGGCGCGTGGGTGCTCTACACCTATTTCGAGCTGTTCTCGGCCCTCATGGACCAGGCCGTCTTCTTCACCGTGGGTGGCGCCTTGCTGATCCTGCTGGCCCTCGGGCTCGAGCCCCTGCGCCGGCGCCTCGTCGCCAGCGCCGGACAATGAGGAACCACACGCCATGACCACCTTGCGCGTTCTCATCATCGTCGCCCTCCAGACCATCGCCTTGGGCTGGATGATCCTCGACCGGCAACAAATGCTCGACAGCAGCAGCACGGTGACACTCAAGGTCGTGCCGGTCGACCCCCGCGACGTGTTTCGCGGTGACTACGTCGTGCTGAGCTACGACATCTCGCGCCTCGACATGTCGAAGCTGGAAGGCCCGAAGGCGACGGCACCGGGAAACACGATCTATGTCCGGCTGCGCCGCACCAATGACACCTGGACAGCAGTCGCCCTGTCCAATGCCCCCGAGAAACCAACCGACACGCAGGTGACACTCAAGGCGCAGGTGACCAGCATGGATGCACCCGGCGCCGGCGCCAGCCAGTTCATCACGCTGAGCTACGGCATCGAGAGCTATTTCGTCCCCCAGGGCACCGGCCGCGCGATCGAGGAGGCCGCCCGCAAGGGCACGATCACCATCGACGCAGCCGTCGATGACGAAGGGCGCGCAGCCATCAAGGCCATCCGCCAGGATGGCAAGCCGGTCTATGTGGAAGGGATTTTCTAGGCGCGGGGCCTGAAGCAACGCGCATGCCCTGCAGCAGGCAAGACCCGCCGCAGGGCTCGGCGCCGATTGGCAGAATCAGTCAGCCGTCGGGAACGGGCCCAGCGGAAACGGCTTGTCATTGCTGATGAGCAGCACATAGCTCAGGCACTGGCCCACATACTTGGCGCCGACCGCCACAAAGCGACGAAACTGCTCGTGGGGCTCCTTGTTCACGGCCACAAGAACCCACATGACGACGGCCAGCACCATCAGGCCCCAGAATGCAAACCAGGCGATGACGCCGTACATGACCGACAGCAGAAGCCGTTCCCATGGAAACCGGCGCACCTCCACCTGCTGACCAGTCGGCTGCGGTTCATAAGTAGCGTCGGGCTGCGTCATGGAACGTCTCCTTCAAGCGCCCGGAAACGGGCAACACACCTCACTAGATGGGAACTGCATGCCGCAGGGTCAAGGCGCAGTACCGAGCCAGTAGTTAACGTGGCGCAGGGCTCGGCCGATCCAGAAACGGCAACAGCAGCAGACCAACAAGGAAACCGCCCATGTGGGCCTCCCAGGCGATCAACGCACCAAAACCCTCCGGGGTGAACCCGATTGTACCCAGGACAAAGTTGAGGACACTCCACGCCAACACCGCCGCCATGAGCTTCGGCGCGAACAGAGGCATCAACGGCGCATCTTCCAGGCTGCCCCCTCCGCGCAGGATGAAGCGCAGAGACGCCCCCACCAGGCCACTGACAGCACCCGAAGCACCGATAACGGGAACCAGCGATTCAGGATAGACAAGAACATGCACCAGTCCGCCCGCCATGGCAGTCGCCAGAAACAATGCCAGGAAGCGCCACGTGCCCGTCCGGCGCGCAACGATGCTTCCAAATACGAGGAACCACAGCGAATTGAAGGCCAGGTGCACGAGATCGACATGCAGGAAGGCATGCGAGACGAATTTGATCCAGACCGGGAACCAGAGCAATGCCGTCGCCCACCCACCCGTATCCGTGACATGCAACGGGTGGAGACCGAAATTGAAGATCATCCATAGACGGTTGCCTTCGCCACCCAGCATCTGGATCGCATGCACGATCACGAATGAAAGGATCAGCAGCAGCACCGGCGCCGGCGCGTTCACCAGCGGCCCCTGTTCCCGCGGCGGGGCGCCCTGAAGGAAACCCGACATCCTTATCGCCCGCTCATCAGCGCAGCCTCGACCACCGGCAGACGGTCATTGCCGAAATACATGTCGACACCATCCACGAACATCGTCGGCGACCCGAAGCCACCGCGCGCAATCAATTCTTCGGTATTCTGCCTGAGCCTCTCCTTCACCTGCGCGTCATCGACACGCGCGACGAATGCCGATGGCTCGAGCCCCACCTCGGCCGCGATACGTGCAAGCACCGGAAGCTGGCTGATGTCTTCGAGCTTGCCCCAATAGGCCTCGAACACGGCCCGCGAATAGGCAACAAGCTTTCCTTCATCCTGCGCCACCAGCGCCCCGCGCATGGCCTTGACCGCGTTGACGGGAAACACCGGCGGCTGGCCGATGGCAACACCCGCAAGCCGCGCCCAATCCTGCAGATCCTTGAAGTAATAGGCCGTCTTGCGCGGCTCGGGCTTGGCCCGGCGCTCATAGACCTCCTGGTTCACCGCGTTGAAGACGCCACCCACAAGGATCGGCTTCCAGACGATCTCGGCGCCCGTCCGCGCCACGACGTCCTGTACCCGGACAAAGGCCAGATAGGTCCACGGGGAAGAACAGTCGAAGAAGAACTCAAGCCGCTTGGCCATGTCGGGGATCCACACGCTGAAGAGCATTCACGGGTGAGCCGACTTCAACCTGAAATGCCGCCTCCCAGCAACAGCCAAACACCGACGACGCTCAGCCGGGTCGGCGCAAGCCTGCCAGCAGGACAACGGGAACCACATGCAACGCCGCAACCGCAAAGAGCACGGGCACAGGTCCGCCTGCAGCCATCGAAGCCATCGCAAACAGGACGGGACCCAGCGCAGCACCGATCACGAAGGCGCTGAGAAACCAGCCAAACACGCTCGACACGGCTTCCTTCCCGAAGAAGCGCCCGGCGAGGTAGGGCATGAGGTCGCTCTCGCCACCGATCGACACGCCCGCAATGACGGCCGTCAGCGCGACAGTCAGGAAGGTTCCTCCCAACCCATAGCTCACGAAGACACTGGCCCCTAGCATGACGGCCAGCACCGCCACCACCAGCGGGTTGAAGCGATCGAGCAGCACGCCAAACCCGACGCGCCCCAGCAGCACCGATGCCCCCGAGATCGCCTGGATCGTCGCGACCTCACCCAGCGACAGGCCCGCCGTGTTGGTCAGGATGAACACGGCATTGGTCGTCAGGGCGTAGGAGGCGAAACCCATCACCGAAAAGCAGATCGCCAGCCGCCCGAACACGGGATCCGCAAGAAGTTGCCTCAACCCGGGCCGCACCGCCGGCCCGGCCGCCACAGGCGCCGGTTGAGCGGCGCCATCGGCATGCAGGCCGAACGGCTCGGGACTGTCCTTCACGAACGCCGCCACAAGTGGCAGGCAGACCAGGATCAGAAACCCTGCAAGCCCCAGCACGGCAACAGGCCAGCCCCAGCCTGCAATCACCTGGTTGAAGGCGACCGGCATGATCGTCGCGCCCAGGGCCTGGAAAGCCGCCGCCAGACCGATGGCCAAGCCACGCTTCCGGTCGAACCACAGCGTCAGCGCGCGTGTATACGAAACCATGTTCGTCCCGGCGCCAAGAAGCCCGATCAGCAGAAAGGCGGCATAGTACTGATGCAGCGGCTCCAGCGGGAACACCCACAGGCGCGTTCCGATCTGGCTCAGCAGGAACAGGCACCCCGAAAACAGGGTGATCGCAAGCATGGCTGCCCGGCGCGAGCCCAGCCTGTCGGCAAGCACCCCGGCCGCCGGATAGGTGACGACCTGCATCAGGAGGACGAGGCTGGCCCCAAGCGCAAGTTGCGACTGGTCCCACCCGTATTGAGCACCGATCGCCGCCGCCAGAACCGCAAATGACGAACTGATGAACACGGCCGACGAGAACGCCACCCCGAACCCGGCGCCCATCACGACTTTCCAGCCTTCAAACATCCGCGCCATTCCATCCCCCCGGAGCAGCCCACCCCCGCTTCCCCGCGCGAGCAGGAAGCACACTGGGTGACAGGTGTGACGACGTCAATACGCCCGCCGCGCGAATCTGCTGCTAATCTGGACCCGTTGATCACCCCGCGCGCGGGGTCCGGTGAAGCAGGGACACAGGCATGCCTCAATTCCACATCCCGGTCGAACTCGACTATCTGGCCATTTTCGCGTGGGCCCTCTCGGGTGCGATCCTGGGACTGAAGCGGCGGCTCGACCTCATCGGCGTCCTGGTAATCGCGACAGTTTCATCCGTAGGCGGAGGATTACTGCGCGACGGCCTGATGCTGCAACGCACCCCGCCCGTTCTCACGGAAACATTCTACCTGCCGCTCATCGCAGCAGCGTCCATGCTGGCAATCATCTTCAAGGAATGGATCCGCACATCAACGACCGTCGACAGGGTGGTCAGCGCGATCGACGCCCTCGCAACACCGGCCTTCGCAGTCATCGGCATGGAACTCGCACTGCGCGCCAACATCCACATGCCGGGCGTGCTTCTGGTGGGCTGCATCAGCGGCATGGGCGGCGGGCTCATCAGGGACATCATGACCGGCGAAGTGCCTGAGGTAATGAAGCCGGGGCACTACCTCGTCATTCCCCTGATCTGCGCCTGCGCCTTCTTTCTCGCCTTCACGCGGCTGCTCGGCGCCGATGCAACGCCGATCGCATGGATCACCGTGGCTGCCTTCTTCGTGTTCCGGCTTCTGACGCTGCGCTTCGATTGGCAGACGCGGCCGCTGATCGGCGACGACCCTGGCGCCCACAAGAGAAAGTGAGAAGTGCTGACGGGCAAGCCTGGACGCCTAGCGCGCCCAGACCTTGCGGATGCGGCTGTCAGCATCCGGCCCCAGGTTGAACCAGGCAGTCTTGCTGTTCGACGTGTCAGCCACGAACAGCCTGTCCTGGGCACCCAGATGCGGGGTAAGCTCGTTGCGAATGGTGCCCGCCGAACGCCTCGACCGCAGGATCCAGGCATTCTGGGTCAGCCGATAGCACTGCCCCATGGACTTGATGGCGCTATCGAGCGAAACAGGCCCGGCATTCCCGGCGCGGACGTCTGCGATGATCACGAAATTCGTGTCAGCCTGGGCATCCGCCCGAACCTGGCCCTGCACCGGAGAGGTCGCAGCGACGGAAGCCCCCGCTTCCGCCGCCACAGCCTGCCCCGGCTGCTTTCGCGGCGTTTCCGCAACGAAAAGCTGAACCAGGAATGGATCATCAATTGCCGTGATCCACGGCCCCTCATCCCCCGCCCGCACGATGGAGTGTGGTGCAACCCGACCCTCCTTCACGAAGCCTGAAATCTGCTTGCCGGTGTAGGGCCCATAGACCCGCCCGGCGACATTGATGGACCACAACCTGTCAAGCACTTCCGGGGCGATGCGCATGGACGACGACATGGTACTGGTCACTTTCCAAACGGCCGGGCGATTGACAATTTGCGTGCCCGATTGCCTGACTTCGGATAAGCAGTTTCCATGCCATTCCATTCCGGGACAGTTCACGTCCGAAGGAGAAACCATGTCGAACCATGAATTCTGCACCGTCGAGCGCGACGGCAAGCTGACCATCGTGACGATGAACCGTCCGGATGTGATGAACGCGCTTCACCCGCCGGCCAACATGGAACTCGAGAAAGTCTTCAACGCTTTCGCGTCCGATCCCGACCAGTGGGTGGCCATCATCACCGGCGCCGGCGACAAGGCCTTCAGCGCCGGCAACGACCTGAAGTACCAGGCCGCAGGCAATCCCATCACGGTGCCGGCCACGGGCTTTGCGGGCCTCACCTCGCGCTTCAACCTGAACAAGCCCGTCATCGCCGCCGTCAACGGCCTGGCCATGGGCGGCGGCTTCGAGATCGCGCTGGCCTGCGATATCATCGTTGCGGCCGAAACCGCAGTCTTTGCACTGCCGGAGCCCCGGGTGGGCCTTGCCGCGCTCGCCGGTGGCCTGCATCGCCTTCCGCGCGAGATCGGCACCAAGCGCGCCCTCGGCATGATCCTCACCGGCCGCCGCGTCAGCGCGACCGAGGGACAGTCACTGGGCTTCGTGAACGAAGTCTGCAAGCCAGGCGAAGTGGTTGCCGCCGCCCGCCGCATCGCGGGCCAGATCCTCGAGTGTTCGCCCATGTCGATCCGCGCCTCCAAGGAGGCCGTCCATCGCGGCCTCGCCGAACCAAGCCTCGAGGCCGCCATCGAAGGTCAGCGCAAATACGACGCCATCCGCGCCATGTTCACCAGCGAAGACCTCATCGAAGGCCCGATGGCGTTCGCGCAAAAGCGCCCTCCCCAGTGGAAAGGGCGCTGAAACACGCGCTAAGGAAGGAGAGTATGGATCAGGCGGCCTGTTCGTCGTGCGCCGACAACTGCTCGGCAAGGCTTCCACGCGAAGGCGGCATTTCGCTGAACTCGATGGCAAAGCCATTTTCGTTGTGACGCACGACACGGCCGCGCATCTTGCCGACCATGACCTGCTCGCCAAGCGGTGGCCACTCCGCGGCTTCAACCGCAACGCCACCCAGCGACAGGTCGATCACGCGCGCCGTCATCTCGACGCCATTGGCACGACGGATCGACGCCGCGCCGGTCGACGCCTCACGCTGGAACCGACGCCCCTCTATACCCTTGGCCGGTGCGCTGGCAATGCCACCGATGCCCAGCCGCTCCTGCAGCTTCTCGCGACGCAGCGGAGACAGCACAAGACGAACTGCAAGACCACGCTCATCCGAACGCGACACGACGCCCTCAAGCCGACCCAGATCCTCGACATAGGCGATGATGACCGAACCCTCGTCGGCCGGGACGGATGTCACGATGTTCATGCCGCCGATCGAGATATCATCGACCACGCCTGCGTTTTCGCTACCGTCCTGCAGCAGGAAGCGCACATGCAAATTCAGCCTTGCGCGTGCCTGCCGGCGACGTTCCGCCGAGGAAACCGAAATGCTTGACTGCTGATCGTACATGAGCCACCTAAAACCGACTTCGCGGCCATATGATGCCGCATGACGCTCTCAACGGGGATCAGTCTAAGGCGAGGTAGTTAACGGTCTGTTGCGACGAAACACCCGTCGCAAGCACCAACCCGCAAGGAAGATCCTGAAGGACAAGACGGGCAATTAACATGACATTAGCTCAATTCGATTTTGTGATCGCAGGCGCAGGCAGCGCCGGCTGCGTGCTCGCGAATCGCCTGTCAGAGAACCCGGCAAACCGCGTGCTGCTTCTCGAGGCCGGCCCCGAGGACAAGAGCCCGCTGATCCACATGCCCGCCGGCGTGGCCTCGCTGATCACCACGCGCAATGCCCATAACTGGGGCTTCGAGACCGAAGGATCCCCGCGGCTTCGCAACCGTCGCGACTTCTGGCCCCGCGGCAAGGGCCTCGGCGGCTCGTCATCGATCAACGGCATGGTCTATATACGGGGACACGCTCGCGACTACGACCACTGGCGCCAGCTGGGCCTCGACGGCTGGTCCTATGCCGACGTGCTGCCCTATTTCAAGAAATCGGAGACGAACGAGGCCGGCGGCAACGACTTCCGTGGCGGCTCGGGCCCGCTGCATGTCAGCAATGCGATGAAGTCCTCGCCGATGTTCCAGGTCGCCATCGAGGCCGGCCGCCAGGCTGGCTTCAAGGTGACGGATGATTTCAACGGCGAGCAGCAGGAGGGCTTCGGCTTCTACCAGCTGACGATCCGCGACGGCAAACGCTGCTCGGCCGCGGCCGCCTATCTCGCCCCCGTTCGCAACCGCCCGAACCTCCAGGTGATCACCGGCGCCATGATCCGCCGCGTGCTTTTCGAGGGCAAGCGCGCAACCGGCATCGAATACGAGCGCGAGGGCCAGCGCATTCAGGTCGCCGCCACGCGAGAAGTGCTTCTCGCCTGCGGTGCGATCGGCACGCCGCAACTCCTGCTCCTGTCGGGCGTCGGCGACCGCGACTACCTGCAGCGCTTCGGCATTCCGGTGCACGCCCACCTGCCCGGCGTCGGCCAGAACCTGCAGGATCACCTCGACGTCAACATCCAGTACCGCTGTACGCAGCCCGTCACCGCCTATGCGCAGGTGTCCAACCCGTTCAAGACCGTCGGCGTTGGCCTCCAGTACATGCTGTTCGGCACGGGGCCGGGCCGCTCCCAGGGCCTCGAGGCAGGCGCCTTCGTCAAGAGCCGCCCGGAACTCGAAGTGCCCGACCTGCAGATGCATTTGTTCAACGCCCCCTTCAGCGACCACGGCCGCAAGAAGCTGAAGATGCACGCCTTTGGCCTGCACATGTGCGCGCTGCGCCCCGAGAGCCGCGGCTTTGTCGCGCTGAAGTCCTCCGACCCCAACGACCAGCCGCTCATCCAGCCCAACTCGCTGTCGGCCGAGGCCGACCTCGCAACCTTGCGCGAGGCCGTGCGCATCGCCCGCCGGGTTGTCGCCCAACCCGCCTTCGACGCCTATCGGGGAGAAGAACTCAACCCCGGCGCCGAAGTCCGCAGCGATGACGAGATCGACGATTTCATCCGCCGCACCGCCATCACGATCTACCACCCGGTGGGCACGGCCCGCATGGGCAACGACCCTGCAGCAGTGGTTGACGCCCATCTCAAGGTTCGTGGCATCGAAGGCCTGCGCGTCGTCGATGCCTCGGTCATGCCGACCCTGATCGGGGGCAACACCAACGCGCCCGTGATGATGATCGCCGAGAAGGCCTCGGACCTCATTTTGGGCCGTCCACCGTTGCCGCCGGAGCACAGGAAGGTCGCAGAAGACAGGCAGGAACGCATCACCGCCAATCGTTAGCCACCCGGTCGGTCAGTTTGACCTATCCTTGAGGGCGCCGGACGCGTATCCTGCGGCCTCTTTGGTAGAGGGATCGGAATATGGTAAAGCGTTCAGCAATGGCCGGATTGGCCATGGTTCTCGGGCTGATGTTGCTGTCGGCACCGGCGGCCGAGGCGCGCAACCTCTATTTCGACATGTGGTGCGAAGAGCAGGGCTTCGACGAGAAGCGCTGCGAGCAACGCCGCCCCGAAGACGTCGCCCAGTTCGAGGAATACTGGCGTTCGGTTGAGCGCTACGAGGAACGCTACTTTGTCGAACGCGAAGACGACAAGAACTTCCGTGACAAGCTGAACGACCTCGACAACATGTCCGAGCCTGGCATGCAGTCCTACGATCCCGTGGACTCGCCGCGCCCGCAGTAGCGCGAGCCACCTGCTGAAAAGCTGACAGAAAAAAGGGCGCCCACGAGGCGCCCTTGAAGTTTTGGTGTGGAGTCAGAAAGGCCAGGCACGTCAGAAAACTTTGGCTCAGGGGCGCGCGGACACCAGGCGCAGCTGCGGCCCCGACTTGCGTCCATCGCGCCCGCCAGCTTCCGCCGCCTGCTGCGTGTCACCCGTCAGGATCGCGCTCGCCCCCATGCGCATGCGCACCAGGTGGCGACCGTAGAGTCGGCTCAGCGGCTCGAGAGACTGGAAATACCCAAGCACATAAGTGGTCTCGCCACGCTCATCGGCGTACGGCAGCAGCAGCACCTCGGCATTCAGCGGGCGGCCGTCGGCCGTCTCGGCGACGCAAGCGGCAACGCTCGGCACGCTCAGATGCGCCGTGCGCACCAGCGATGTCGTTGCCGCGTCGCGGAAATTCTCGGCAAACAGGTGAACAAAGCTGCTGCCCTTCAGTTCGCGACCAAACAGGTCGCAAACCCCCGTGCCGGCCAGCACGAACGAGAACCGGTCATTGCCCTCGCGCTTGAGCAGGAATGAAAAGGCCAGGTGCTTCTTGATGTCCCGCGGCGCAATCGACGTCTTGGCCGGCGCAAGCTGTTCGCCGCGCATCTGGCGCCAGTAGTTCAGAAGCGACTGCGTTTGCATGTGGCGCATGGCCTTGACACCCTTGTTCGGTCCGGCTCGCTCCTCGTCGTTCGAGGGTCTCCGCCGGCGTCCCGTGACCAGGGAAGTGCCAGAACCGTGCCAGTCGCGTGGTGAACCAGCCACGCGCGTCCACACGCAGCTTTTGCGCCAATGCCAGAGTTTGTTTCGCGTTAACGCCCGCGATTGCCGCCGATTGGACCGCCACCAACCCGTCTCACCATGATCACGGCGGGTCGACCTGGCACGCCCGCAACGAAATCAGGCCACACCTTGTCCGGTTTTGGTTCAACGTCCTCACCGGGGTGCTGCACCGCCAGGAACAGCGTCTCACCATCAGGCGTAAACTCTGGCCCCGTCGCCTCGGCGCCGCGCGGAACATTGATGAACAGCTGCGGCTTCGCACGATCAGCGCCCGCGACAGCGCAAGCGTAGAGACCGTTGGGAATGGGTTTTTGCCACGCCCAACGACGGTTGTCGGTTGCGACCCACAAACGGCCCTGCGGATCGAAAGCAAGATTGTCAGGACCCGAGATGGGCGATGCATCAGCCATGGGTCCAGCCTGACCATCCAGCGGCCCTGCAAGAAGGAACACCGACCAGGCAAACCGGTCGGCTGCATGATCGACGCCTCCGGCGCCCCCGGGCGGCACAAGCTCCAGGATGTGGCCGTCCTCGTTTTCGGCGCGGGGATTGGCGGCATCCACGTGCACCTCCTTGCGGTCATTGTTCCGCGTGAGGTTGACAAAGACATGACCAGTCAGCGGCGACACATCAATGTCCTCAGGTCGGTCCATGGGCGTCCCGCCGGCCACTTGCGCCGCCCGGCGGGCGTCGATCAGGACATCAGCCTGCGAGCCAAAGCCGTTCTCTGCCGTGAGCCCCGATTGCCCGTGGACGAGCGGGACCCACGTAATCCCCGCATCATCGAAACGCGCCACGCTGAGGATGCCCTCGTCAAGCAGGCGCCCGTTGGCGGTTCCTGCGGCCGGATCAAACACGCCCGTGGACACAAATCGATAGACAAAGCCCCAGGTGCGATCCTCGCCAAGATAGACAACGACCCGCCCATCTATATTGACCACCGGGGTCGCGGCTTCGTGTCGGAAACGCCCGAGCGCTGTCCGTTTCACAGGCAAGGATCTCGGTGACAAGGGGTCGACCTCGACGATCCAGCCAAAACGGTTCGCCTCGCGCGGCTCATGACTGACATCAAACCTGCGGTCAAGCACCGCCCACGAGGCGCGCGGCACGCGTCCGCCGCTTTCGACGACTGCGAGTTCCGCCGCGCTGAAGCCGGCCTGCGCGAGTTGCAGCGCATCAGTCTCGCGATGATCCTGGGGCACACGACCTGTAAAGTGGACATGGAAATTTTCTTCCGCCGACAGCACCGTGCCCCAAGGGGTTTTGCCGCCGGCGCAATTTGCGAACGTACCCAACACCCGCCGCCCTGTGGGGTCTTGTTTCGTCCGCAACCGCATATCCCCCGCGGCCGGGCCACTCAGTGTCATCGGCGAGGTCGCAGTGATGCGCCTGGCCAGACGGCTGGAGAGATCGACTTGCCACTGGCCATCCTTCATCACGAGACCGACAACGCTGAGGCCAACGGCAGCCTGCTCCATGGCGGCGGTCGCCGCCGATGACGCCGGAACGGCATCGCCGGCAGCCATCATATCGCTGACCGATGCGTGCTCATGGTTGACGACGAGAACCGCGCGCTTGGGCTGCCCGGCAGACACAGGCAGAGGCAGGAAAGCAACGTAGTCGCAATTGAAGCCAAATTGCGCGCGCTGGGCACGTGCTGACAGCCGGTCTGGCTTGAACGCGGGCCCCTTCGCCCTGAGCCTGTCGCCCCACCGGATCAGCACCTCTGCCCGGTAGCCATGCGGTACCGCATGCGTGTCGATGACCTCGCTGGGCAGGGGCTCGAAATCAAAAGCACGGCCGGGAACCGCTGCGCCAGCCGTCGAACTTTCGAGCCCGGAAACACAGCCTCCCAGCGCAGGCGCCAGGACACTCGCGCCTAGCCCCATCAACGCCATGCGACGCGAGATCAGCGCGCGGATTTGCGCGGGTGCCTCGGCACCATGCCTGTCATTTGAATCCACGTCCTACCCCATCATGCGAATTGCAGGTCGCCTGACCCTACAGGGGTTTCATATCTCTCGCATGACGCTTCCAGTTCTCGACATAGTGCAACGCCGACAACCTGTTCATCGCCTCTTCCCGCTCGCCAGCCGGCCGCACGATCCGCCCGGGCGCCCCCATGACGACGGAATTGTCCGGGATCTCCTTGCCCTCGGTAATGAGGGTATTGGCGCCGATCAGGCAGTTCTTCCCGATCCGCGTGCCGTTCAGGATGATGGATCCGATCCCGACCAGCGTGTTGTCGCCGATCGTGCAACCGTGCAGCATCACCATGTGCCCGATCGTGACCCCCGCCCCTATGGTTAGCGGGACACCCGCGTCACTGTGCAAGACCGAACCGTCCTGCACGTTCGAGTTCTCGCCCACCGTGATCAGGTCCATGTCGCCGCGGATCACGGCCCCGAACCAGACGCTGGCCCCCTTGAGCAGGCGCACATTCCCGATGACCGATGCTGTCGGTGCGATCCAGTAATCGCCCGTATCCGGCAACTGCGGAACTACGTCTCCAAGCCGATAGGCCGTCATGTCACGAACTCCCTCGCATCCGATGGCGCCCTTATCGCCCGTTTCGGCTATCTGCGACACCCCCGGAAAGCGCGGTTCCCCCACAGGTTGCTCCGTCCCGCCGCGACATACGAAATCGCGTGGTTCCCGGGCGACTCAATTGTGCCAAATTCGAACCGCGGCGCCCCGGATCCCCCATGTTTCCCGGGGGGCGGCTCAAAACATGCATGTCAGACCGAGATGTCCCGGAATCCGTTGTCGGATCCAGGCTGTGGAGAGTGCAAATGAAGACAGGATCGCTGGTCCTCGCGACCCTCGGAATGCTGGCCGCGGCAAGCCCCGCCTCGGCCGAGCGTTTCACCAGCTGGTACGGCGCCATCGAAGGCGGCGGCAACTGGATCGAGCAGTTCGAGCTGCAGGAATACCTCACCCCTCTGGCAGGACCGCCGTCCGACGCCACGATGCGGACCGAGCCCGGCTGGGCCGCCCTGGTGACCGTAGGCTACGCCTTCCCCGAGGACTGGCGCCTCGAGGTGGAGGCCGGCTACCGCTACAACGGCCTCGACACGATCCAGCCCTCCGGCGGCCTCCCGGCACCCATCGACGGCCATTTCCGCAACTTCACCGTGATGGCAAACGCCGTCCATGACATCGTGTCACCGCAAGGCGTGGTCCTGTCGGTTGGAGGCGGCGTCGGCGCCGTTCACAGCCGGCTCGACTCCACGGGCCTTGCCACCGACTTCGACGGCGACGACGTCTCGCTGGCATTCCAGGGGATCGCCGGCCTGAGCGTGCCAATGGCCGACTGGCTCGACATGTCGCTGAATTACCGCTTCCTCTATGTGCGCGCGATGAACCTCGTCGACGAGAACACCGCCGCTCCTGCGCTGTCCACCGTCAGCCTCGAGGACTTCAAGAGCCACACCCTCACCCTCGGCTTCCGCTTCGGCAGCCGCCCGGGCGAGGTCCCGATGATGCAGGCCGAGGCACCACCGCCGCCGCCGCCACCGCAGGTCCCGCGCCAGTACATCGTCTTCTTCGGCTTCAACAAGTGCAACATCACGGCAAGCGCCGACAACGTCCTGTCGGAAGCTGCCAATGCCGCCCGCCAGCTCGGCACGGTGTCCGTCCGCATCTCCGGCCACACCGACACGGTAGGCTCGGTGGCCTCGAACCAGAAGCTCTCCGAGTGCCGCGCCAACGCAGCACGGCTGAACCTCGTGGCCAAGGGCGTTCCCGACAATGCCATCCGCGCCACCGGCTATGGCGAAGGCCAGCTCCTCATCCAGACCGGTGATGGCGTGAAGGAACCCCAGAACCGGCGCGTGAACGTCGACCTCGACTGAGGCTGGCCACCGCCCCTGAAACGATGCAACGGCGGGGAGAAAACCCCGCCGTTTTTCGTTTCCCGGACGAAAAGCCTGCGCCAGCGCCGCGACGGCCGCCACCGGGATGCGGCATGCAACCAAGTTCCCTGTCCGCAATCTTCATGCGAGACTTGGCGTCCATTTGCGAGGGCCCGTGCATGATCGCCCGCCTTGGTTTCGTCCTTCTGTTCCTGACCGGCATCGCCCTGGCGTTTGCCTGGGTGTCCGACTGGGGTTTTGCGATCCCGCTCGAGAAGGCGGTCAAGGCCGACCTGATCACCAACGCGACGCCCGCACGCGTCAACGGTCTCATCCTCAGTGCCCTCGAGCGCGACGACATCGAGGAAGCCGACATGTATGTCGAGATCGCCAAGTTCCTCGACTACCAACTCCCCGAGAGCACGATTGCGCGCATCAACGAGGCGCATGAACTCTCGGCCACGGTCGTCCGCAACACCTACCAGTTCGGCGAGGGCTTCGTGACCGGAACAGGCGAATCCACGGCCGGCCTCGCAGGCGCCGTCACCTCGGACCTGACCGTCATCGGCGACCTGCGCGACATCGCCCTTGAAGGCGGCCGCATGCTGGCCGGCCAGGAATACTCCGAGCTCATCCTCGGCCTGTCGGTTGTTGGCGTCGGCGTGACCGCAGCAACCATCGCGACAGGCGGCGGCGGCATCGTCGCCAAGGCAGGCATTTCGCTGGTAAAGGCCGCACGCCGAACCGGCCGGCTGACCTCCGAGTTCGCAACCACACTCACGCGGCTGACCACCGACGCCGTCAACATGCCCCTCTTGCGCCGCACGATGAGCGGCGTTGACCTCACCGACCTGACACGGACCCAGCGCGTGATCTCCGACTATGGTCGCAACGTGCGCGCCTCGCGCCTGCTGCCTGTCCTCTCGCGAATGGGAGAAATCAGCAACCGCGTCGGACCCGCCGAAACCGTGCGCCTGATGAAGTTCGTGAAAACCGGCGAGAACCTCGACGACGTCTCCGACATGACCAAGCGCTTCGGCTTGCGTTCGCGCGGCATCATGGAACTGACGGGCAAGATCGCCCTGCGCTCGTTCAAGACATCCTTCAGGATGATGGAGTGGGTCGCCCAATCGATCATGGCAATTCTCGCCTGGGTTGGCGGCCTGGTCCTGATGATCCTGATGCGCGGCGTGCGCCTGTTCAAGCGCGCGCGTATCTGAAACAACGGCCCCGCCGGCCAGAACGGCCGACGGGGCGCGTGTCACTCAGGCGCCTGACGTCTTCACGGATTGAAGTGCCAGTTCAGGCGCGCCGTTACCGTGTGCAGTTCGGCATCGATGTCCTGGCTCACCGAGGCCGCGCCTTGCGTGGCCACATGGTCGATTGAACCCAGGTCATAATAGTCATACTCAAGCGCCAGCGAGAAATCGGCCGACAGCTTGTGCTCGAAGCCGGCTCCTGCGGTCCAGCCCTCGTGGTCCTCGGTCGTCGTATAGGCGCCATCTGCCGGCACGCTGTCGACCAGCGCATGTTCGAGCCGCGCCATGGCGAACCCGCCCTTCACATAGGCGAGCGACTGTCCGAAGGCATAGCCGGCCCGCAGCGTCGCCGCCGCGTTCCAGTCCGAATTCACGCCGCGCACATTGTCGGCATCGGCGGGATCAATGCGAACCTCGTCGAAGTCGGAATAGGAACCCGACACCTCGAGGCCGACGACGAAATCCGAGAGCTGGTAAAGGTAGCCGACCTGCACGCCGCCCACGACGCCATCGGGCGCAAAGCCCAGTGCACTGCCGACGGGCGCGGAGTCGAACAGGAAACCGCCGCCGGTTTCCGCACCCTTGGACATGTTCACGTCGCCCCAGATGCCACCAGCATGGCCACCCAGATAGACGCCGGTCCAGGGCCCGCTGGCCTGAGCCGGGGCAAAGCCCAACATCACTGCAAATCCGGCCGACGCCAGAAGCCTAGTCTTGGTCATGATAACCCCACGGTTGCTTGGCAAATGTGCATGACGCGACGCGGCCGCTCGGCTCTCATGTCGAATCACGATGTCACAAGGCTAGCCGTACCGGCGCGCACCCAACACCAAGGAGCGCGCGCATGACCGACCCATCCTCAACCGGGCCCCAGGGACCGCCCAAGGCAACGGCGCATCATTCAGTGGACAACCTCCAGCGCGAGCGCCGTCGCTTCGCCACCACCGATGCACAGCGACGCCACGCCCCGCTTCACGCCGCGCGCATGCATGGCGCTGACAAGCGTCGCAACGATGCGGGCCCCCGACGCCCCGATCGGATGACCTAGCGCACAGGCACCACCATTCACGTTGACCGTGTCATGGGAAAGTCCAAGTTCCCGCATCGCGATCATGGCGACCACGGCGAAGGCCTCGTTGATCTCGAAGAGGCCGACGTCGCTCGCCTTCCAGCCGGCCCGGTCCAGCACCTTCTGGATGGCGCCGACCGGTGCCGTCGTGAACCAGCGCGGCTCGGCCGCATGGCTTGCCTGCGCCACGATGCGCGCCGCAACCGGCAGCCCCAACCGGCTTACCGCATCTCCGCGCACCAATACCAGCGCGGCCGCACCATCCGAAATGGACGACGAATTCGCCGCCGTCACTGTTCCGTCCTTGGCAAACGCAGGCTTGAGGGTCGGGATCTTGGCCGCATCCGCCTTGCGCGGCTGCTCGTCCATGGCAACTGTCGTCGTTCCCGACCGCCCTTGCACGGCCACCGGTTCGATCTCGGCCGCGAAAGCACCGCTGGCTTGTGCGGCCCTCGCGCGGCTGAGCGAGGCGATCGCATAGTCATCCTGCTGCGTGCGCGTGAACTGGAAGTGACGCGCGGCATCCTCCGCATAGGTCCCCATCAGGCGCCCCTCATAGGCATCTTCGAGCCCATCGAGGAACATGTGGTCCTTGACCTCTCCATGCCCCAGCCGGAACCCGCCCCGCGCCTTGGGCAGCACATAGGGCGCGTTCGTCATCGACTCCATGCCACCGGCAACCGCAACACCGATGGAGCCCGAACGCAGCTGGTCCGCGGCCAGCATGATCGCCTTCATGCCCGAGCCGCAGACCTTGCTGACAGTCGTACACGGCACCGCATGGGGCAGCCCGCCATGGATCGAGGCCTGCCTCGCCGGCGCCTGCCCGACACCCGCCGGCAGCACGCAGCCCATGTAGACCTCGTCAACCTGCGCGGCCTCGATCTTCGTCCGAGACACCGCCGCCCTGATCGCCTGCGCCCCCAGCTGCGGCGCCGTCAGCCCCGACAGCTCGCCCTGGAACCCGCCCATCGGCGTGCGTGCAAATCCGGTGATGAAGATATCGTCGGCAGCCATGGAAATCCCTCCTGATGAGGCCCCTCCCATACGCCGTCGAAACAGCACCAGCAAGCACTCCAATTGTATTTCCTTCTGATCGTCATGGCCGGCTCGCGCTGCCGCGCGTCCGGCCATGACGATCAAAGATTATTTGATAAGGATGACGAGGACGGATTGTTGGACCAAACCCCATCCCCATCCAACCTCGCATGGATCCCGCACTCTTCCCTGCCCGCACCCGCCCGGCGAGAAGTAAACAAGGGCTCAATCAGAACCCGAGCCAGCGCCACAGCCAGAACTTGCGCGGCGGCGGCGCCGTGAGGGCTGCATCGATCTGGGCGGCGACCTCGTCGACGGACTTCATGCCATCTATCGTCCTGATCTTGCCCCTTCGCCGATAATAGGGAAGCACAGGCGCAGTCTCGGCCCTGTAGACCTTCAGCCGCTTGCGAAAGACTTCCGGATCGTCATCCGGTCGAACGGGTTTTCCGGCAGCACGCGCCTCGTTCGCCCTTTTGATGACGCGTTGCACCAGCACTGCTTCATCGGCCTCGATGGCGATGACATGGTCAAGCACCAGCTTTCTTGACCTCAGGACACGATCGAACGCCTTGGCCTGGCGCAGCGTGCGGGGAAATCCATCGAGGATGAAACCCTGCGCACAATCTGCCTGCGCTGTGCGTGCACTCACGATTTCCAGAACGATCGGGTCAGGAACAAGCCTGCCCTTCGCCATGATGGCCTTGGCGCGCACCCCGACCCGTGAACCCTGCTCGATTGCGGCCCGAAGCATGTCGCCGGTGGACAGGTGCGGGATCCCATAGGTCGCCGAGACACGGGCCGCATGCGTCCCCTTGCCAACGGCAGGTGGTCCGAAAATCACCAACCTCATCGCACGCCCCCTGGGCCCCCAGACCCTTTCCCCCGACCTACGCTACCCCCTCCCCTTGACACTTTTGTGTCTCACAGCCGCGACGCAAGGCGCCTAAATCCCATCCCCATCCACGTTCGCATGGATGCCGCACTCGTCCTTGCCCGTTCCCGCCCAGCGGCCCGAGCGATAGTCGCCGCCGGGGGCGACGCGGGCGGTGCAGGGCATGCAGCCGATCGAGACGAAGCCATCCTCGACAAGCGGATGGCGCGGCAGGTCGTGCGCGACGATGTGGGCGCGCAGGTCCTCCAGCGACCAGTTCCACAAGGGATTGATCACGCAGCGCGTGCCATTGAATTCGACCGGCGCCAATTGTCCACGCGTTGCGGTCTGGAACCGCTTGCGCCCCGTGATCTCGGCCTCGAAGCCCGCCAATGCGCGCTGTACGGGCTCGACCTTGCGAATGGCGCAGCAGGCATCCGGATCAACGCGCCACAACACGCCGTCACCGTCCTGCGCGCGCAAAGCCGCACCCTGCGGCCCGATGGCCCGCACATCCTGCAATCCCAGAACGTCCTGCAGCCGGTCGCGATAGCGCATGGTCTCGCCAAACAGCTTGCCGGTGTTGAGAAAAAGCACTGGCACCGCGGGATCCACATCCGCCAGCAGATGCAGCAGCACGACCGACTCCGCCCCGAATGACGAGACGCAGGCAACGCGCCCCGGAAACCAGGTGCCGACGGCAAGGCGCAACAGGCCTTGCGCATCAAGCCCTTCGGCCTGCTGCAGCAAGCCCGGCAGCGTCACCGCGGTGGCTGCCTCAACGCGTCGCTGCGCCCCAAGGCTCATGGCGCATCCCGCGCCGGCAACCAGGCTTCGCGCGCAATCATCTCTGCCGAGCGTCGGATAACCTCGTCCTTGCTGGCCCCCTCCTCACGCCACTGCAGCCGCGCGTCGCCAAGCCGACGCACCCGCGTCTCCCACTCCGATCCAAACAGCTGCGCCAGATGGGACCGCAAGCGCTGCGCAAGGCCGGGCGCACGCCCACCGGTCGATACCGAAATCAGAAGGTCACCGCGCCTGACAATTGCGGGCACGTGAAAATCGCACAGTGGCAACACGTCCTCGACATTCACCAGGGCGCCACGCGCGCGCGCTGCCTGCGCCAGCGGCTCGGCAATCTCAAGTTCGACGCCGGCAATGAACACGACGCGCACACCCTGCAATTCTTCAGGATCGGGAAGCCGCTGGTAGAGATGCGCCTGCGCCTGACAGGCCCAGGGTTCCGCCGCATCATTGTAAAGCACGATGCGCTCGCAACCCGAGCCGTGCAGCAGTTCGTAACGCTGCTGCCCCGGACGACCGCGAGCCACGACAATGACTTTCTGGTGCTGCACATCAAGCGCAAGCGGAAGCATGGCACGCCTCTGACTGACCACAAGTCACGGACAATAAGAGGCAGCCGATCTATTTTGCAACGATTTTCGTGATTTACAAATAATCACAAACCAAGTTGTATTATTCCTCGGGGCCGCCCAGCATGCGGGTTACCGTCACGCCGATTTTTTCGCCCTGAACATGGATTTCGCCGCGCGCCACGGCCTTGTCGTTGGCAAGAATGATCACTTCGTCCTGCTGGCGCGCGTCCAGCTCGATGACGGCGCCACGCCCCATCCGCAGCAATTGCTGCATCGGCAGCTTTGCACGCCCCACGACAACTGAAATATCTACCTTCACTTTGTCGACTGAAGAACTCATGGGTCGCATCCGATCTGATCTTCACCCACCTTAGGACCAGAGCCTTACGTGATCGTTAAACCATCGGAAAGCATAGCCTGGCTCATCAGCGACGCACCGGTCGATTACCCCGATGCCATCAGCACCATGGAACGCCGGGTCGAGGCCATTCACGCCGGACGCGAACCGCAGGCCGTATGGCTGCTGGAGCACCCACCCCTCTACACCGCAGGGACCAGCGCCAGGAACGAGGACCTCCTTGCCCCCGACCGCTTCCCCGTCTACCCGACCGGCCGAGGTGGCCAATTCACCTATCACGGCCCCGGCCAGCGCGTGGGCTATGTGATGCTGGACCTGCGCCGGCGCAACAATGATGTCCGCCGCTTCGTGCACGACCTTGAAGAGTGGCTCATCCGCACGCTGGCCCGCTTCAACCTGCGGGGCGAGCGACGCGAGGGGCGCGTGGGCATCTGGATCGCCAGGCCCGGCGGCCGCGAGGACAAGATTGCAGCCCTCGGAATCCGCGTGCGCAAGGGCATTTCGTTCCACGGCATTTCACTGAACGTCGACCCCGACCTCTCGCACTTCACCGGCATCGTGCCCTGCGGCATCGCCGCCCACGGCGTCACCAGCCTCACCGCCCTCGGCCTCACCGCGACAATGCAGGACGTCGACCTGGCGCTGAAGGCGGCGTTTGAGGACGTGTTTGGGAAAGTGTCCCCCTAACTCCCTCCCCCACGCATGCCGCGTGGGTACTCCCTCGCAAGCGAGGGAGAAACAAACCGCTTCTCTCCCTCACGAAGTGAGGGAGTACCCACGCGGTACGCGTGGGGGAGGGAGTTACCCCACCACCGCCGCCACCGCCTTCGCAAAGCGCGGAATGTCATCCCCGCAGAACCCGGCGACATTGATGCGGCCCGAGCTTGCCATATAGACGCCGTGCTCGACCTTGAGCCGCTGGATCGCCGCCGGCTCGAGGTGCAGCATGCTGAACATGCCTTCCTGCTGGCCCACGAAGGCAAAGCGCGGATCGGTTGCCGCAAGCTGTCGGCGATTGCCCGCCACGCGCAGGCGCATCTCCTCCAGCTCCTCGCGCCACAGGCCGGTCAGCACCGGCGTTTCCAGCACATGCCGCACGACGGCCGCGCCATGGTCCGACGGCATCGACCAGTTCGCCCGTGCCAGGGACACGAGGTTCGAGTGCACGATCCCCGCAGCCGCCGCCGACTTCGACACCACATAAAGCGCCCCCACGCGCTCGCGATAGACGCCGAAATTCTTGTCGCAGGAATAGGCAATCAGCGCCTCGTCCACTTCGGACAGAACGGTGTGCACGGCAGCCACGTCCTGCGCCATGCCCTGCCCCAGCCCCTGGTAGGCCACGTCAAGCAGCGGCAGCAGCTGGCGCGCCCGCAGCAGGCTCGCGATCTCGGCCCACTGACCCGCATCGAAGCCGACACCGGTCGGATTATTGCAGCTGGCCTGCAGCACGACCACGTCGCCAGGCCGCGCGGCCTTCAACGCGCGCATGACCTCCTGATACTGCAACTGCTGCGTCGCGGTGTCGAAGCTCGTATAGGTCTCGACCTTCAGGCGAGAGGCCTGCAGCAGCGGGCGATAATTGCCCCACGTCGGCAGCCCCAGCCACACGGTGGGCTCGCGCCCCGATGCGGTCACCAGGTCACCGCCCAGCCGGATCGCACCGGTGCCACCCGGCGTCTGGACGCCCGTGACCCGCGCGTCGCTGACAAGCCCGGCCGGCAGCACGAACGGCTTCAGGAGCGACACGAAAGCCATGTCACCCTCGGGGCTCAGGTATCCCTTGGTTGCCTGGTTCTCGAGCAGCCACTTCTCGGCCGCCTTCACCGCACGCATCACGGGCGTTGCCCCCGAGGCATCGCGATACATGCCGACCGTCAGGTCGATCTTGTGCGGACGCGGATCGGCCCTGCACTCGTTCATGACCGCAAGCAGCGCATCGGCCGGCTGCGCCTTGAGGCCGGAAAAGACGCCGTCGTGCTGTGGTGCGATGCTGGCCTGCGCGCTCATGGCTATACCTCGTGTTTGACGAGGCGCCTCCTACTCCAGCAGGCCCCCGCCTTCAAGGTCGCCAAGGCGCGCAGGCAAGGCCGATCTGACCATTCCGCACCCGCCGCTCAGGCCCTAGAGTGTCATGCACCGCAGAGATTCCGCACCACCCGCAGGACCTGACCCGACCGATGACAAGCCGAAACCCGATCCTGTGCTTTGGCGAACTCCTCCTGCGCCTCGCCCCGCCGCGCCAGGAACTTTTCCTGCAATCCCCGGAATTCCGGGCCGCAATCGTGGGGGCCGAGGCCAATGTCGCCGTCGCGCTTTCATCCTTTGGCCACGCAAGCCGCATGCTGACGGCCCTACCCGAGGGCTTCGTGGGCGATGCCTGCGTCTCGGAGCTGCGCCGCCACGGGGTGGACACGACCGGCATCATCCGCCGCCCGGGACGCCTGGGGCTGCTCTATCTCATTCCCGGCGCCGTCCGCCGTGCAACGGAAGTGGCCTACGATCGCCGCAGCTCGTGCTTTGCGGAGCACCCGGGCGCCATCGACTTCGACCAGGAACTGCGCACGGCCAGCTGGTTCCATGTATCCGGTGTCACGCCCGCCCTCGGACGCAGCTGCGCCGACGCCACGATCGCCGCCATGCGCAAGGCCAGCCAGCGCGGCCTGCGCGTGTCGTTCGACGGCAACTACCGCTCGAAGCTCTGGCAGGGCTGGGAGGCCGAGGCCCCCGCCATCCTGCGCGCCATGCTCGAGAATACAACCGTCTTCATGGGTGACGAGCGCGACCTGTCGCTGATCCTCGGCCGCGATTTCGACGCACCCACCCGCGAGATGCGAACACAAGCCGCAGCGCTGGAAGCCTTCCGGCATTTTCCCAACCTCGAGACGATTGCCTGCACGACGCGCGCCCTCAGCGCCGCAGACGACCAGAGCTATGGCGCACACCTTTGGACGCGCCGCGCCACGGCCGAGGTCGCACCCGTCGCGCTGCACGGCATCGTCGACCGCATCGGCACGGGCGATGCCTTCGCCGCCGGCATCATCCACGGCATGATCCACGGTCTTACTATCGGCGACACGTTGAAATTCGCCCACGCCGCGGCCGTGATGAAGCACTCGATCCCCGGCGACTTCCTGACGCTTGGCGCAGCCACCATCGAAGCCTCGATCGGCGGCAGCCTCGACGTGAAGCGCTAGGACGCGACAGGCTTCAGGAACGGCTCGACCTTGCCCTTGAGCTTGATGGTCATCGCCTGCCCCTTGCGGTCGCGTGCATTGCCGACCGACAGGCGAACCCACCCCTCGCTCACGCAATATTCCTCGACATTCGTCTTCTCGACGCCGTTGAACATGATCCCCACGCCGCGCGTGAGCAGCTCCTCGTTGAAATAGGGGCTGTCCGGCGTGGCACAGAGGCGATCTGGAAGGCTGTCCGACATGGGAAGTCTCTCGTGAAAGTCCGGCCGCCTCTATAACCCGGGAGCGGCCGATTTGGAACCGCAGGCAGGCCCTCATCCGTCAGTCGCCGCCTTGCGGCGGCGCCTGCCACCTTCTCCCGCTTGCGCGGGAGAAGGGCAACATAATTCAGAGATTGCACAAACCTGATTGCCCTTCCCCCGCGCGAAGCCGGGGGAAGGTGGCAGCCGTCGCCGCAAGGCGACGACTGACGGATGGGGGCCCGCCCTATACGCCCAGCCGAACCAGCACGCCCTCCCCCGCCACAAACCCCGTGGCAAAGCACGCCTGCAGCAGATAGCCACCCGTGGGCGCCTCCCAGTCGATCATCTCGCCGGCGACGAACACGCCCGGCAGCTTGCGCAGCATCAGCCCGTCATCAAGCTCGTCCACGTCCACCCCGCCCGCCGACGAGATGGCGCGCGCCAGGCCCTGCACGCCGGTCAGCCGCACGACGGCGTGCTTGACCTGCGTTGCCAGCACATCCGGATCCTGCGCCAGCTGCGCGCCGAAACACTCGCGCAGCAGGTTGACCCCGACCGGAGCGAGGTGGAGTGCCTTGCGCAGGTGGTTGGCCATGCTGTCACCGCCGCGGGGTCGCGACAGGCGCTGGCGCACTTCTGCCAGGCTCATCCCTGGCCGAAGGTCAACGCCAAGCGCCGCCACGCCCTCGGCTTCGATCGCCGCCCGCAGGCGCCGCGACAGCGCATAGATCGCCCCACCCTCAAGCCCATACTGCGTGACGACACTCTCGCCACGCACCACCTCACCACCGAAATGATAGGCCGCTCCCTGCAGGGGTGTCCCCGCAAAGCGCCCGGCGAACAACGCACTCCACGCCACGTCGAAGCCTGCATTCGAGGGGCGGAACGCATGTACCTTCACGCCACGCCCGGCAAGCCACGGCACCCACGCCGCATTGGACCCCAGCCGCGGCCAGCTCGCCCCACCCAGCGCCAGCACGCAGGCTTGCGGTCGCTCGAACGATCGCGTCCCGTCATGTCCCTGGAAAATGAGCGCGCCATCGGCATCAAACCCCTCCCACGCCGAGCCCGTACGTATCGAAACGCCCTGAGCCTCCAACCGCCTCAGCCACGCCCGCAGCAACGGCGAGGCCTTCATCACCTTGGGGAAGATGCGCCCGCTCGAGCCCGTGAAGGTCTCCTGTCCCAGCCCCTCGGCCCAGGCAACGAGCGCTGACGGGGGAAAGCGCTCGATGAGGGCGCGCATCCAGTCGGACTTCTCGCCATAGCGGCCGACAAAGCCCTCGATCGCCTCGGAATGGGTCAGGTTCAGGCCGCCCCGCCCCGCCATGAGGAACTTGCGCCCCACGCTCGGCATGCGCTCGTGCACGACAACAGGCACCCCGCGCGCACTGATCCGCTCGGCCGCCATGAGCCCCGCAGGCCCGCCGCCGATTACGATGACCGATTCACTCGCGCGCGTCATGACACATCCCCGTCAGTCAGGGTTCCTACCCGATGCCGCGGCCAAAATCCTGCACCGGGTCAAAAAGCCACGCCACGGCTAACCTTACCCATTGCATCGGGACACGCCTGCGCTAGCTTGGCCCCACAGAACACAAGGTTGCCCATCATGTCCTTCCTGAAACGCCTTCTCGCCAGCCATTTCCTGCGCGGCCTTGGCCTCGGCGTGGCGGTCACAGCCGCGCTCCTCATCGGCTTTGCCTTCATGTTCCGCTCGGTGCTGCCGATGCTGCTGGGCACGCCGACGCCGACAATCCCCAAGGACATCGTGGCCGAACCCTCAACCTCGACAAAGGAGGCCCACGACCGCATCCGCAAGGAACTGCCCTTCGAGAACACCCAGGACTTCGAGTTCGGCAAGCGCGGCTTCATCGCGACCCTCGACGACCCGAAGATCAAGGACGACAGCGGACGGGTCGTCTTCGACCTCGCCTCCTATGACTTCCTGAAGGACGAAGCCCCCACCAGCGCCAACCCAAGCCTCTGGCGCCAGGCACGGCTGCTCACCCAGCACGGCCTCTACAAGATCGCCGACAACATCTATCAAGTCCGCGGCTTCGACGTGTCGACCGTCTCGTTCATCGACACGGGCAAGAGCTACATCGTGGTCGACCCGCTGACGACGGTCGAAGTCGCCCGCGCGGCCCTCGCCCTCCTGAAGAAGCATGTCGGCGACAAACCCGTGAAGGCCGTCGTCTATTCGCACAGCCACGGCGACCATTTCGGCGGCGTCGCCGGCGTGACGACCGAGGACGACGTCAAGGCCGGCCGCGTGCGCATCATCGCCCCCGACGG
>JBEIHO010000037.1:0-28553 GCA_040381215.1 Alphaproteobacteria bacterium
AGCGTTACAAGATCCGGCGTGCATTTTCCTTTGACCATCACTTTGCCATCGCAGGTTTCAAGCCCGTCAGCTAGCGAGCGTTAATCCTTAGACTTGTCCTTCGGGCTGCGGCGGTTCTTCGTGCCGGAGAGGGCGCGGATGATGCCGCGGAGGGTCTGGACCTCCTGATAAGTCAGCTCGGCGCGGTGCCACATGTTGCGCAGGTTCTGGACCATGCCCTCGCGCTTTTCCGGCGGGAAGAGAAACTCGGTGCGGTCGAGCTCGCCCTCGAGGTGCTCGAAGAAGCCGATCAGGTCTTCCTTGTTGGCCAGATGCGTCCGGCGGAACTTGGCCGGCACCTTGAAGTCGGGCTTGATCTCGGTCTGCTTCCACCATTCGTAGGCGACAACGGCGACCGACTGGGCGAGGTTCAGCGACATGAACTTCGGATTTGTCGGGATCGTCAGGATGGCGTCGCAGAGGATGACCTCCTCGTTGGTGACGCCCGTTCGTTCCGCCCCGAACAGGATGCCGCAGGGGCGGGCTTCCTGAACTTCTGCCGCCAGTTCCGCCACGGCCTCTTCCGGCACCAGGACGCGCTTGGACATCAGGCGGTCGCGCCCGGTCGTCACCACCACGAAGCCCAGGTCGGCGAGGGCGTCCTCGGTGCGCTCGAAGACCCTTGCGTTTTTCAGGATGTCCACGGCGCCGACGGCCATGACATTGGCCTTTTCATTGGGCCATTCCACCCGCGGGTTCACGAGGCGCAGGTCGGAGAGCCCGAAATTGAGCATCACGCGGGCGGCTGCGCCGATGTTCTCGCCCATCTGCGGATGCGACAGGATGATCACAGGACCGGGCATCAGGCGCGCCTCCCCGCCTTGCGCCGCCCGTTCACGGGGGCTAAACAGCCTGCGCATTTCCAATCCTGAACGGAACCGAGAGACATAGTCATGGCGAAGATTAAGGTGAAAAATCCTGTCGTCGATCTGGACGGCGACGAGATGACCCGGATCATCTGGGATCTCATCAAGAAGAAGCTCATCCTTCCCTATCTCGACATCGACATCAAATACTATGATCTCGGGATCGAATACCGCGACAAAACGGACGATCAGGTCACCGTCGATGCGGCCGAGGCCATCAAGCGGTATGGCGTGGGCGTCAAGTGCGCCACGATCACGCCCGACGAAGCCCGCGTGAAGGAATTCAAGCTCAAGAAGATGTGGAAGTCGCCGAATGGCACGATCCGCAACATCCTCGACGGCACCGTGTTCCGTGAGCCGATCATCTGCCGCAACGTGCCGCGCCTGGTGCCGGGCTGGACGGATCCGATCGTGATCGGCCGCCATGCGTTCGGCGACCAGTACCGCGCCACCGACTTCGTCGTTCCGGGCAAGGGCAAGCTCACGATCACCTTCTCGCCGGATGACGGCGGTGCGCCGATCACGCACGAGGTGTTCAAGTTCCCCGGCGCTGGCGTGGCGATGGCGATGTACAACCTCGATGACTCGATCAGGAACTTCGCGCGGTCGTGCTTCAACTACGGGCTCGACCGTGGCTGGCCGGTGTACCTGTCGACCAAGAACACGATCCTCAAGGCCTATGACGGGCGCTTCAAGGATCTGTTCCAGGAGGTCTTCGACCAGGAGTTCAAGTCGCGGTTCGAGGCCAAGAAGATCGTCTATGAGCACCGCCTGATCGACGACATGGTTGCCTCGGCCCTGAAGTGGAGCGGCAAGTTCGTCTGGGCCTGCAAGAACTATGATGGCGACGTGCAGTCCGACACCGTTGCGCAGGGCTTTGGCTCGCTGGGTCTCATGACCAGCGTGCTGCTGACGCCCGACGGGCAGATCATGGAGTCGGAGGCCGCGCACGGCACGGTGACGCGCCACTATCGCCAGTGGCAGAAGGGCGAGCAGACATCGACCAACTCCATGGCGTCGATCTTTGCCTGGACGCGCGGGCTCATCCATCGCGGCAAGCTGGACGGCACGCCTGACGTGACGCATTTCGGCGAGACGCTGGAGAAGGTCTGCGTCGATACGGTCGAAGCCGGCGACATGACCAAGGACCTGTCGCTGCTCGTCGGTCCGGACCAGAAGTGGCTGTCGACCGAAGGGTTCCTCGACAAGATCGACGCGAACCTGAAGAAGGCGATGAAGCTCTAACCTGCCTTGCCTCAAAGCCCCCATTCCGGCGCCGTGGCGTCCGGGGTGGGGGATCAGATTACCGGGTCGCCCATCGGACGCTTGGCCGGCGGCATATCCTGAAGCTCTTCCTCGACGATCTCGCCGGGTACGTCTGCCCAGTCGCCTTTGAGCCGCTCGTCCGCAATCTCGAGAATGCGGGTTTTGAGGCCCTCGTCCCGGGCCAGGAGCCGCTCGAAATCGAGCGCGTCGATGATCATCATGTGCGTGCGGGTGACTGCGGTCACGGTTCCGGTGCGGCGCACGCGCTTCAGCAAGGCAAGCTCGCCGAAGAATTCCCCTGCGGTCAGGGTAATCCTGCCCTTGGGCAACTCGATCTGCACTTCGCCGTCGGCAATGAAGAACATGCCTTCAGCTTCCTCGCCCCGGGCAGCGATGACCGTTCCGGCGGGCACCGCGCGCGTGCGCATGATCTTCATGACCTCGGCAATGGCTGCGGCATCGAGGGCAGCAAATAGCGGCACGCGGGCGACCATGCCCCAGGTGACCACGAAATCGCGGCGGTGGATCTCGTTCACGAAGGCGGTGGCCACGATGCCGATGGGCAGCGCGAAGAGGCCGAGGCCGCAGATCATGACGATGCCGCCAAACATCTTGCCCACCGGCGTGATGGGAACGGCGTCGCCATAGCCGATCGTGGTCAGGGTGGCGAGCGCCCACCACATGGCATCGGGGATGGTACCGAACTTGTCGGGCTGCACGCCACCCTCAATCGCATGCATGACGGTCCCGGAGAACACGGCGGTCCCCAGCATGAGGATGAGCGCGCCGATCAGGGCACGACGCTCTTCGTAGAGCGCCCGGCTCAAGGTCACCATGGCGGGCGAATAGCGCGCGAGCTTGAGGAAACGCAGCAGCCGGAACACGCGAATGAAGCGCATATCGGCTGCGGGAAAGAGGAAGGCGAGGAAAGCGGGCGCGAAGGCGAGGAAGTCGATGATCTGAGATGGCCGCGAGGCAAACATCAATCGTCCGCGGAAGCCGCCGCGCTGCCGCACGGCCGGGATCTCGACAGAGGCCCAGAGCCGCGCCACATACTCGATTGCAAAGATGCTGACGGAAACGATGTCGAAGATCTGGAACTCGGTCGTGAACGGACCCTCTATCGAGGGCACGCTTTCCAGGATCACTGCCATCACGTTCAGCACGATCAGGACGACCATGAAGTCGTCGAAGATCCTGGCTGCACGCCCAGAGCCACCGGCTTCAGTGACGGTGTAGACCGTGCGACGCCAGCGCTTGAGCATTGTCAGACTTTCGCGTCCTTGACGACAGCCCTCACCGCTTCGAGTGCAGCCTCGAGCTTCGCGCCGTCGGGCCCGCCGCCCTGCGCCATGTCGGGGCGGCCTCCGCCACCCTTGCCGCCCACGGCCTCGACCGCCTTGCGCAACATCTCGACCGCGTTGAAGCGCTTGACGAGGTCCTCGGTGACACCGACGACGATCGCGGCCTTGCCGTCCGCGGAGGCGGTGGCGAGGGCGATCACGCCGGAGCCCAGCTTCTGCTTGGCCTGGTCGAGCAGCGTGCGCAGGTCCTTGGGGTCGATGCCCGACAGCACGCGCGCCATGAGCTTCGTGCCGTTGATGGTTTCGCCCTCGTCCGCGGCGCCAGCCGATGCGCCGCCGCCCATGGCAAGCTGGCGACGGGCTTCAGCGAGTTCACGCTCGAGCTTGCGGCGTTCGTCCATGAGCTGGGTAATGCGCTCGGGCAGGTCTGCCGGCGTGGCGCGGATCACGGCGGCGGCCTCGCGGGCCGCGCGGTGGTGCTCGTTCAGGTAGGCCAGCGCGCCAGCGGCCGTGACGGCCTCGACGCGACGGACGCCTGCCGATACGGCGCTCTCGGAGACCACCTTGAAAAGCGCAATGTCGCCGAGGCGACGGACATGCGTGCCACCACAGAGTTCGGTGGAGTAGGTGCGCCCTTCCTCGGCGCCCATCGACAAAACGCGCACCTCGTCGCCATATTTCTCGCCGAAGAGCGCCATCGCCCCTTCCTCGATGGCCTTCTCGGGCGTCATGAGACGGGTGACGACGTCGGTGTTGGCGCGCACCTGGCTGTTGACGAGACGCTCGACCTCGGCGGTCTCGGCCTCGCTCATGGGCTTGGGGTGGCTGAAGTCGAAGCGCAGCTTTTCGGGGCCAACCTGCGAGCCCTTCTGTGTCACGTGCGTACCGAGCACGCGGCGCAGGGCCTCGTGGAGCAGGTGGGTCGCGGAGTGATTGGCGCGCGTCGCCGTGCGGTGCACGCCGTCAACGTGAAGATCGACCACGTCGCCGATCTTCAGGCTGCCGCGGTTGAGGCGGCCGAAGTGAACGTGCATGTCACCGAGCTTCTTCTGCGTGTCGTCGACCGCGAACTCGGTACCCGATTTCGTGAACATCGCGCCGGTGTCGCCCACCTGCCCGCCGGATTCGCCGTAGAACGGTGTCTGGTTGACGATGACCTGGCCTTCGTCGCCTGCCTTGAGTTCGCTGACCGGCGCGCCGCCCTTGAGAAGCGCCGTGACCACGCCCTCGGCCGCCTCGGTGTCGTAGCCGAAGAATTCGGTCGCGCCGACCTTCTCGCGAAGCTCGAACCAGACGGTCTCGGTGGCGGCCTCGCCCGAGCCGGCCCAGGCTGCTCGCGCGTCGGCCTTCTGCTTGGCCATGGCGGTATCGAAGCCGGAACGATCGACGGCGATGCCACGGCTGCGCAGGGCATCTTCCGTCAGGTCGAAGGGGAACCCATAGGTGTCATAAAGGCGGAACGCGACGTCGCCGGGCAGCGTTGCGCCCTTGCCCATGCTGCCGGTTGCCTCGTCGAGCAGCTTGAGGCCGCGCTCGAGGGTCTGGCGGAACTTGCTCTCCTCGAGCTTCAGCGTCTCGGTGATCAGCGCCTGCGCGCGGGTGAGTTCCGGATAGGCGGCGCCCATTTCGGAGACGAGCACCGGCACGAGACGCCACATCAGCGGGTCCTTTGCGCCGAGGATGTGGGCGTGGCGCATGGCGCGGCGCATGATGCGGCGCAGGACGTAGCCGCGTCCCTCATTCGACGGCAGGACGCCGTCGGCGATCAGGAAGGCGGCAGAGCGCAGGTGATCGCTGATCACGCGGTGGCTGACCGCGTGGGCGCCGTGGGCATGCTGGCCAGAGGCCTGCGCCGATGCATCGATCAGGCGGCGAAAGAGGTCGGTGTCGTAGTTGTCGGTCTTGCCCTGCAGGATCGAGGCAATGCGCTCGAGGCCCATGCCGGTGTCGATCGAAGGCTTGGGCAGCGGCACGCGCCTGTCCTTGGACACCTGGTCGAACTGCATGAAGACGTTGTTCCAGAACTCGACATAGCGGTCGCCGTCCTGGTCAGGGGACCCCGGTGGGCCGCCCTGCACCTTGTCGCCGTAGTCGTAGAAGATCTCGGAGCAGGGGCCACAGGGACCCGTGTCGCCCATCGACCAGAAATTGTCGGACGAGGCGATGCGGATGATCTTCGATTCAGGGAAGCCGGCGATCTTCTTCCAGAGCGCGGCGGCCTCGTCGTCCTCGGAATAGACCGTGACCAGAAGGCGTCTGGTATCGAGCTGGAACTCCTTGGTGATCAGGTTCCAGGCCAGCTCGATCGCCACGTCCTTGAAGTAGTCGCCAAACGAGAAATTGCCCAGCATCTCGAAGAAGGTGTGGTGGCGGGCGGTATAGCCGACATTGTCGAGGTCGTTGTGCTTGCCGCCGGCGCGCACGCATTTCTGGGCGGTTGCGGCGCGGGTATAGGGGCGCTTTTCCTGGCCGGTGAAGACGTTCTTGAACTGCACCATGCCGGCGTTCGTGAACATGAGGGTCGGGTCGTTGCGCGGGACGAGCGGCGACGAGGGCACGACCTCGTGGCCGTGGCGGGCAAAATAGTTGAGGAAGGTCGCGCGGATATCGCTGAGGGCGGTCATTTCTCGAAGCCTGCAAATCGCTGGAATTGCGTGATGCAGGATGTAATCGCGCGGGGTGGCCCGTGTCCACCTGTCGGGCCGTCGCGGCGGCTTGGTTAAGCGCTGCCGTGATGTGGCCTTTCGAGGAGGGGGGCCCGAGCCGGCGGGGGGCGGTGCGGCTCGGGCCATCTTTCCGGCATGGCCCTTTGGAGGCCTTGCGGGGGGCCTTGGGGCTTCGGGGGCCTTCAGATCGCCGGAAAGAAACCGTTCGCGGGATCTCTGGCGCGGCTATTCGTCGTCGCCGTCGTCATCCTTCTCCGGCGTCGTCGCCAGGGCGTTGCCGAGGATTCCGGCATTGGCGCGGACCGCTGCCTCGATCTTGTTGGCGATATCCGGGTTCTCGGCGAGGAAGGCCTTGGCGTTCTCGCGGCCCTGCCCGATCCGCTGGTTCTCGAAGGAGAACCAGGAGCCTGACTTCTCGACGATGCCGGCCTTGGAGCCAAGGTCGATGAGTTCGCCCGTCTTGGAGATGCCGGAGCCATACATGATGTCGAATTCAACCTGGCGGAAGGGCGGGGCGACCTTGTTCTTGACCACCTTCACGCGCGTCTGGCTGCCCACCACATCCTCGCGCTCCTTGATCGCGCCGATGCGGCGGATGTCGAGGCGAACGGACGAGTAGAACTTCAGCGCGTTGCCGCCGGTCGTGGTTTCGGGGTTGCCGAACATCACGCCGATCTTCATGCGGATCTGGTTGATGAAGAGGACGATCGTGTTGGAGCGCGAGATCGAGCCCGTCAGCTTGCGCAGGGCCTGGCTCATCAGGCGCGCCTGGAGACCCGGGAGCGAGTCGCCCATTTCGCCTTCGATTTCCGCCTTGGGCGTCAGGGCTGCCACCGAGTCGACGACCACGATGTCAACCGCGCCTGAGCGGACGAGCGTATCGGTGATCTCGAGCGCCTGCTCGCCGGTGTCGGGCTGGGAGACCAGCAACTCGCCCACGTCCACGCCGAGTTTCTTGGCGTAGCCGATGTCGAGCGCGTGTTCGGCGTCGACGAAGGCGGCGATGCCGCCAAGCTTCTGGACTTCGGCCACGATGTGCAGCGAGAGGGTCGTCTTGCCCGAGGATTCCGGTCCGTAGACCTCGATCACGCGGCCACGGGGAAGGCCGCCGATGCCCAACGCGATGTCGAGGCCGAGCGAGCCGGTCGAGACTGCCTCGATCTCGGCCACTTTCTGGTTGGCGCCGAGCTTCATGACGGAGCCCTTGCCGAACGCGCGGTCGATCTGGCTCAGGGCGGCTTCGAGGGCTTTCTTGCGGTCCATGTCGCTCTGTTGCTCTGCGAGTTTCACGATGGCGGTCATATTCGGCGCTCCTTAGATCACGGGGGGTTTGGGCCTGCAACTTTGGTAAACGTACGCCCTTCGTTCGCTTTTTGCAAAATCAACCTAACTATCTGATTACGCTATAATAAAACCCTTTCGGACATGGAACGTTCCAAAAACATATCTCCTTTTTCATCCCTTTCGACAACGTATCTTGATTAACGCCGCCCGGTTGCGCCAAACTCGTGCGAAGCAACCCGACGATGTGTGCCCGGAGAATCGGATGCCTCCCCGAAAAGAACGCCCAGCCCCCCGTCATCCGACCGAAGCCATGGCCCGGTTCGACCGGCTCCTGAGGGCCATGGCGCCCAAGGTGACGCTGCCAGCAGGTGCGGCTCCCAAGCCTGTTCCCCGGCGCGGCAAGCGGAAACCGGGCCCCGCACGCTGACCACCCCTCTTGCACAAACACTGTGCAAGGCCGCCTGCGTAATAATTTCGGTGACAGTGCACCGGGTAAATTTCGGTGACGATAATTTCGGTGCACTGTCACCGAAATTATCTATCGAAATTGGTGGGTGTAGTAGCGGTGCAGGACGATGGCGTGGCCGAGGCAGGAGGCGAGCGCCAGCAGGATCGCGGCGGACAGCCCCGCGCCGGCAGCGAGCAGGCCCAGCGCCGAAAGGCACGCCGCAATGCAGCCGAAGTCCCAGCTGTCCTCGGTGGCCACATGGAAGCGCAGCGCGCAGGGCGAGGCCTTGGCGAGATTGTAGACGGGGGCGTTCATCACGGGAACGTAGAAGCAGATCGCGAAGGCGCCCATGGCATTGGCTGCGATCGCGAACCCGGGCACCTCGAGGCTTGTGGCACGAAAGATGGCGATGACGGCCAGGCCCGCAAAGACGGCGAGAGCGGCGAGGGGTGCGCCTCGCCCCTCGTCCAGCACGTGTCCCACGACAAGCCCGCCGACGGCGCCTGCGATGGCGGCCAGTGCCATCGTGCCGCCGTAGGCCGCCAGGCTCTCGCCAAGAGCGAGAAAAAGGGCGACCTGCCAGACCAGCACGAAGGTCGCGGCAAACCAGCCGTTGAGGAGATAGATAAGGCTTCCGGTCCACGCAGCAGCGTCAGGTGCGACCGTGTCGAGGGTGACCCTCACGTCAGACGTCCAGAGCAGGGGCACCACGCCGAGGGCCTGGACGAGGCCGATAAGGGCAAATGCGGGCCCTGCCCCCATATTCATGAGCGCCCAGGCCCCGAAGAGGGGGGCTATGATCCCGATGGCCGCGGCCAGCGCCTCGCGCGCGCCAACCTGGCGGCCACGGCTTTCGCTGTCGCCCTGGGCGGCGAAGAAGGCGTGGAAGGATGACCAGTAGAAGGCCTCCCCGACGCCGGTGGCCAGGCAGCGCGCTAGGAGCGCCCAGCCGATCCCGTCGATGGCGGCGGAGAGCGGGTACTGCATGGCCAGAACCAGGCAGCCTGCCACCAGCGTGGCCTTCAGGCCAAAGCGTCGCGCGAATGGCACGACGCCGCGCCGCGCGAGGTAGCGCATGACCACCGTTGCCATCAGGGCCAGGATCGTTTGCGCCGGCGTCAGGCCGCTCTGCAACAGATAGACAAGCAGGAACACGCCGCCGCTGCCTTGCGCGAGCGCCTGGAAGGCATAGTGCAGGCTCAGCAGGTTGACTGCGCGGTTGGCGACGAATGACATGGCAAAGCTTCCCCGCCAGGACTATACGCGAACCGGCGCCGGCGTGGCAGGGGAGCCCCCCTACCCCGACGGTCCGGTCTCCCCTTCCGGGAAGATTGAGTGCACTGTCACCGAAATCAGAGGTAGGAGCGGATGAGGCTGAGCATCCGCCAGGCGGCCTTGTAGGTGATGCCGAGCTGGCGCTGGACCTCGGCTGCGGTCATGCGCCTGTGGCCGACGTTGATCAGGAACATGACGTAGAACCAGTCCTGCAGCGGTACGCGGGAGCGCGCGAACGGCGTGCCGGCCTTCGGATGGATGTGGTACGCGCACCACTGGCAGATATAGGCCTGCTGCTGGCGCAGGCGGTGGAAGCGGCCCTCGCGCAGGCACTTCGGGCAGGTACCGGGATTGCCGAGGCGCAGCTTCAGAAGGTGCTCGAGGCAGGCATCCTCGGTCGGAAAGCGCAGCGCGAAGGTCCTGTAGAGGGCGCCTTCCTGATCCGGGGCCATGCTGGGTGCTGCGCCCTATTCCGTGCCAAGCACATCCTTGACCTTCTCGGTCAGGGCCTTGAGGGTAAAGGGCTTGCCGATGAAGTGGAAATCCTCGGGCTTGTCGTTGAGGAACTCGTCGGTGAAGCCGGACATGAAGATCACGCGCATGCCGGGGTTCGTTGCCCTGATTTCCTTCACCAGCGCCGGACCGTCCATGCCCGGCATGATGACGTCCGTCACGACGAGATCGATCTCGCCCTTGTGCTGCTCGAGGACCTCGAGGGCTTCGTCGCCGCCGGAGGCGTCGAGAACGCGGTAGCCGCGCATGGTGAGCGCCCGCTTGGCAAGCTCGCGCACGCCATCCTCGTCCTCTACCAGGAGAACCGTCCCCACGCCGGTCAGGTCGCGCGGTGCCGGCTTTTCGACGGGCTTTGGCGCTTCAGCGACGGGCAGCGGCAGATGGCGCGGCAGGTAGATGCGGAAGATCGTGCCCTTGCCGACCTCGGACTCGGGGAAGATGTAGCCGCCGGTCTGCCGCACGATGCCGTAGACCGAGGCGAGGCCCAGGCCCGTGCCCTTGCCGGTATCCTTGGTGGTGAAGAAAGGATCGAAGATCTTGCTGAGATGCTCGGTCGGGATGCCCGTACCGGTGTCGGCCACCTCGATCACGACGTAGTCGCCCGGCGGCACGAGGACATCGCCGGAGAAGGTGGTGTTTTCCAGCAGGGTGCGGTTGCAGGTGCGCACCGTGAGGGTGCCGCCGTTGGGCATGGCGTCGCGCGCGTTGACGGCGAGGTTGATCAGGGCGTTGCCGAGCTGGTGCTGGTCGGCGAGAACCGGCCAGAGGTCGCGGCCGTGCTCGACCTTGAGCTTCACGCGTTCGCCGATCAGGCGGCGCAGGGTTACGGTCCAGTCGGCTACCAGGTCCGTCAGGTTCAGCACGTCGGGCTGCAGCGTCTGCTGGCGCGAGAAGGCTAGCAGCTGGCGGACCAGCGAGGCTGCGCGCATGCCCGTGCTGTGGATGGCGTTGAGATCCACGAAGGAGGGATCGCCCGGCGGGTGGCGCTGCAGCAGCAACTCGGCGACGCCATTGATGACGGTCAGGAGGTTGTTGAAGTCGTGGGCGATGCCGCCTGCCAATTGGCCGATGGCCTGCATCTTCTGGCCCTGGGCATACTGGCGCTCGAGCGCCGTCTGGCCTGTCGTGTCGACGAGGTAGATCGCGTAGGCAACGCCGGAGGCATTGTCGGCATCGAAGCGGCTGGCGAAGAGGCGTGCGGTCCGCTTGTCGTCATTGGGGAAACGGACCTCGACAGGCGCGCGCGAGACGTCACCGATCGCCAGGGACGCGAGGCGCGCCCGCGTGTTCTGGGCGGCCTGCTCGACGAAGCAGTCGAAGATCGAGCGCCCGGAGACGCGGCCGGGTTCCATATCCACGAGGGTTGCCAGCGCGGCGTTGGCCTCGATGATGCGGCCATCAGCCGTACAAAGCGCCACGGCGACGGGGGCATCCTGGATGAAACGCGGGATCTGGGGGCCCTGCGGTGCCTGGCCGGGGGCCTGTTCGACCGGCTTGAGCTGGACGACAACCGACTGCCTGGGAGCCGTATCCACGGCCTGGAGAAGCGGGCGGCGCGGCGAAAGGTCGGTGATGCGCCAGACCGTGTGCCCGCTGCCAGAGATGGGGGCGACGGCGACCTGGACCCACTTGCCCGCGACGCTCTTCAACTTGAGCTCTTCCTCGCGCGGTTGGCCAAGGCTTGCTGCGCGCACCAGCGCGTAGAGGCGCTGCGCCGTATCGGTGTCAGCCGAAAACCCGGCGACAGGCAGGACATCGCCGCCCGACATACTGCGCCCAAACAGTTTGCGCCAGGCGGGGTTGGCGTAGCCGACCGATCCATCGGGCAGCGTGATGCTGCAGGCGCGCGGGTCGGTATCGAGCGCGGAGCCGAACAGGCGTGCGGGCTGCTCTGCCGGCACGAGACGGCCTGATGTCATGGCGAGGATCAGCGCCGAGCCGCACAGCGTGATGCTGATCAGGAACGCAAGGCCGCCCAAGCCTGCCGCCTGCGGCCAGGCCACGACGGCCAGTCCCGCGAGGCAGGCGATCGCAAACAGCGCCATGGCCGCTTCGGTCGGCGAGAACTTCTGCTTCCAGAGCTTGCTCCATTGCCCTGACCAGTCCTGCCACCACGCAGCCGTTTCGGCTTGTGCGGGGACGCTCTCAGGGGGGACGGCTTGCTTTTCTGGGGCTTGGCTCATTGACGAGGCTCTGTCCGCGCGGAAGTTCGTTCGCCCGTCGGCGGCATGATTGCGAGGGGGACGAAGGTCACCATCTGGCCATGCTCGGGCATATTCTTTTTTCCGCGTCATCGGGGGCGCTTGAGGCCAACGAGATCGACGCCTTCCAGCGACGCAGATGTGAATGCGTATCTTGCCTGATTCGCGCCCTAAAGGTGACGCCCAGTTGCACGGTCGATGAGATAATCCCCGATGGTCTGGGGGCGCGCATAATCATGCCCTTGCGCGGCGTTGCTGCGCTCACACATTCGTTTGGCGCTACAACCGCCTGATTTTCAATGACTTCCCCTGCCCGCCTGCATGGGCGTGCGGGTCGGGCTTGAGGTCAACACTAGCCGGTGCGGGACCTTGGCGCCTTGCCCTTCAGGCGCATCACGAAGCCAATGACCTGCGCCACGGCCTTGAAGTGCTCGGGCTTGATCGCTTCATCGATATCGATGGATGCATACAGGGCGCGGGCGAGCGGCGGGTTCTCGACCACCGGCACGTTGTGCTCGCGCCCGATCTCGCGGATCTTGAGGGCCACGTGGTCCATGCCCTTGGCGACGCAGACGGGAGCGCCCATCTTGCCCTGCTCGTAGGCCAGCGCGACGGCGTAGTGGGTCGGGTTGGTGATGATCACGGCGGCCTTGGGGACGGCCGCCATCATGCGCTTGCGCGATCTTTCAAGGCGGATCTGCTTCAGTCGCTGCTTGACGACCGGGTCACCTTCGCTCTGCTTGTGCTCGTCCTTGACTTCCTCGCGGGTCATCCTGAGGCGGCGCATGCGCTCGAAATATTGCCAGCCATAGTCGAAAATGGCGATCACGCCGAGCACCGACAGCGCGGCGATCAGTGACTGGCCCAGCAACGACAAGGTCTCGAGCAACAGCAGGCCCACCGGCAAGGTGATCATGGCCAGCATCTCGTCCTTGCTGGGCCAGACTGTCATGGCAATCGCGGCTGCGATCGCTGCGGTCTTGAACAAGCCCTTGGCGAAGGTGACGAGGGCCTGCTTGCCGAACAGGCGACTGAAGCCTTGCATGATGCTCAGGCGATCGAGCTTGGGGGCAATCTTGTCGAGGGCGAATACCGGGCGGTGCTGGATCAGGTGTGCGGCGACACCGACAGCCATGAGGATCGCGAAGGGGATCCCGACGGTCTGCAGCAACTCGAAGCCTATTCCGTTTGCGAAGCCGGCGGCGTTCTGGGGTGACAGCCTGATGGTATGCGCCCCCGAGAGGAACCCCGTCATGAAATTGCGCAGGGCGTCCGCCATGGCGGGGCTCCACATCATCAGCCACGCGGTTGCGGCTGCAAGCACGAGCCAGGCGGCCACGTCCGGCGACTGGGTGACGTCGCCCTTCTCCTCGGCCTGCTGGAGCTTGTGTTGGGTAGGCTCTTCGGTTTTCTGGCTGTCGTCCTTCTCGTCTGCCATGTCCGCCTAGGCTCCGGTCACTGTGGCAGGAAGGGCTGGACCCGCGACGCGAAGTCGTCGAGGAACCACATCATCATGGTGGAGATCGACAGCGCCAGCATGACGAATCCTGCCAGGATACTGAGCGGTGTCACCAGAAAGAAAACCTGCAATTGCGGCATCATGCGCGCGACCACGCCTGCGCCGCCATAGACGATCAAGCCGAACACGATGAAGGGCGCGGACATCTGCATGCCGACGAGGTACATGCCCGAGACCAGGCTGATCGACAACTCGAGGAGGTCAGGTGCTGCCGGCAACTTGCCGGGCGGGAAAAGCGTGAATGAGTGGGCGATGCCGCCAATCAGGAGATGGTGGAGGTCGCCCATGAAGATCAGCGTCACCGCCAGCAGAGACAGGAACATGGCGATCAACGCGCCCTGCGCGCCCTGTGTCGGGTCGAGACCCTGAGCGAAAGCAAGGCCGGTCTGGGTCGCGATGACGTTTCCTGCGACCTGGACCGAACCCATCACGATACGCAACAGCAGGCCGATGATGAGGCCGACGAGTACTTCCGATACGACGATGCCTGCCAGCATGGCCGGCATGGAGCGCACGCTCGCGGGATAGAGGTTGCCCACCAGGGGCACGAGCACGAGGGTCAGGCCCAGGGCCAGCATGAGGCGGGCCCGGGCCGGGATCGTCGTCTCGCCGAAGGCCGGCAGTGTCATCGTCATCGCGCCGACGCGCGAAAAGACAAGCATGAAGGCAAGGATGTCGGCGGGCAGAAGATCCTGGATCGCATTCATCTGCGCGCGGAGCCGCCCTCAGGTCAGGGTTTGATGATCATCTGGACGATCGTCGTCATCAGACCCGACATGGTTGCCGCCATAAACGGTAACAAAAGGATAATGGCGATGAAGATCGACAAGATCTTGGGAACGAAAACGAGGGTTGCTTCCTGGATCTGGGTCAGGGCCTGCAGCAGTCCGACGCCCAGACCCACGACAAGCCCCACCATCATGATCGGAGCGGTCATCAATATGAGGACCCACATGGATTCCCGCGCGAGATCCAGCATTTCGCCTCCGCCCATGATGTCACCTTTTTTCCGTTGTTGTTGTCAGTGCTGATGCGAAGGCGATGCTGGCCTAGATCGGCATGCGCAGGATGTCCTGATAGGCCGCGATGACCTTGTCGCGGATGGCGACAACGGTCTCGAGGGACATCTCGGCTGCGTTGACGGCGCTGACCACGTCGACAAGGTCTCCCTTGCCCTGGACGAGGCTTGCGGCCTTGGCCTCGGCGACCTTGCCGCTGGCGACGGCATCATTGAGCACACCGCCGAGTATGTCACCGAAGGATGAGGCGCCACCACCGGCCGCACCGGAGGCGCCGCCCATCTTTGCGGCCTGCGCGTAGGCATTGATTGCTGCCGGATTGACGATGCCAGCCATGGATCAGTTCCTTTTCCTCAATCAGCGCCGGAGCAGCTCGACCGTGCGCGACAGCATCGCGCGCGTGTTGTCGATGACGCTCAGGTTTGCTTCATAGGCGCGCTGCGCCTCACGCATGTCCATCATCTCGACGAGCGAGTTCACGTTGGGCATCTTCACGTAGCCGCGCGCGTCGGCCGCGGGATGACCCGGCATGTACTGCTCGCGGAATGCAGACATGTCCTTGGCGATCCGCTTGACGCGGATGGTCTCGGTGCGCGTTGCATTGTCGAGCTCGGACTGGAATACCGGCACCTTGCGGCGATAGGGATCCTCGCCCGGCTTGTTGGCCGTCGAAGAAGCGTTCGCCAGGTTCTCGGCGATGATGCGCCAGCGCTCGGATTGCGCGCGCATGCCGGAAGCGGCGATCAGCATCGACTTCATCATATCCATGT
The DNA here is from genome assembly GCA_040381215.1 of Alphaproteobacteria bacterium. Taxonomy (GTDB): domain Bacteria; phylum Pseudomonadota; class Alphaproteobacteria; order Micropepsales; family Micropepsaceae; genus SZUA-430. The sequence goes on from JBEIHO010000037.1 coordinate 15,171, forward strand.
CAGCTATTCCTCATCTGGCTTCTTCAGGCTTCATGCGGGATCGATCGGAGGCGTCACTGCCCGCCGAGGGCCGTGCGCCACATGCCGGTCATCTTCTTGTAGAGACCTGTTGCCTGCGCATAGTTGATCTGTGTTTCGGACACCTTGAGCATCTGCTCCTCGATCACCACGGCGTTACCGTCCGGAGACGAGCGCGAGTCCGGCGAGGAGACGGCGCGGCTGGCGCCCGAGAGGAGCGACGGCGGCTGGATGTGCATCCGGTTCGTGGTCAGCAGGCCCGGCCCTGTCTCGCCTGCCAGGGTGGCAGCAAAGTCATTGGGCCTGAGGTCCTGGGGCACGAAGCCCGGCGTGGAGGCGTTGGCGATGTTGCGCGACAGCACCGTCTGGCGGTCGTTCAGCCAGCCCATCTTCTGCTGGATCAGTCCGATCAGAGGTAAATTGTTGAAGCTCATGTCCCGCCCTCGGCTTGGGGGCTATCCCCCGTCCACAGCGCAATTTTTGCCGGTCAGGCTTAAGGGCGACTTAAGGCGATGGGAAAAATTCCTGCGAGCAAGATCGGTTTTGCGCGGTGACCCTGCCGGCGGGCCGGCGTCAAGATCCTGTTAACCGGGAAATTCCTGCCGGGCGTTTAGGCGGACTTAAGGTTACGGCCGCATTCTTCAAACCTAACGGGGGGCCACGGACGCACCATGGACACGACCAATTATCTCCAGTTCGGCGCAGCGCTGATCTTCGTGCTTGGGCTCATCGGCGCCATCGCCCTGCTGCTGCGCACCGTCGGTGGCCTGCAATTCGTGCAACGCCGACCGGGCGACCGGCGGCTCGGCATCACGGAATCGCTTCTGGTGGATGCGCGCCGGCGCGTGGTTCTCATCCGCCGGGACGACCAGGAATATCTCGTCCTTCTCTCGCCGCATGGCGACATCGTCCTGGATGATGACCTGAAGGTGAAGGACATTCCGGAGGCGCCGCTGTCGCACTCGACCTTCGTGACGATCAAGACGGAGCCACGCCTGTGAGATCTGCCGGCATCGCCTTCGCCACTCTCGCGTTCCTGCTTGCCATGGTCGATCCTGCTGCCGCGCAGCAGGTCACGATCGACCTGGGCCAGGATGGCGGCGGCTTCACCGAGCGGCTGATCCAGCTTGTCGCCCTGATCACGATCCTGAGCGTCGCGCCCTCGATCCTGATCATGGTGACGAGCTTCGTGCGCATCGTCGTGGTGCTGTCGCTGCTGCGGACGGCCATCGGCGTGCAGCAGAGCCCGCCGAACAGCGTCATCGTTTCGCTGGCCCTGTTCCTGACGGCCTTCGTGATGGCCCCTACCTTCGAGAAGGCCTACAACGACGGCATCCGTCCGCTCATGGAAGAAAAGATCGAGATGGGCGACGCCTTCACCAAGACAACGGCGCCCCTCTCGGCCTTCATGCTCAAGCATGTGCGCGAGAGCGACCTCGAGCTTTTCTTCAAGCTGGCCAAGCAGCAACCGCCGGCGCAGGCCAGCGAAACGCCGCTGCGGATCCTCATCCCGGCCTTTCTTGTCAGCGAGTTGCGGCGCGCGTTCGAGATCGGGTTCCTGCTGTTCATCCCCTTCCTGATCATCGACATGGTCATTGCATCCCTGCTCATGGCGATGGGCATGATGATGCTGCCGCCGGTGACGATCTCGCTTCCCTTCAAGCTGATCTTCTTCGTGCTGGTCGATGGCTGGGCGCTGGTCGCCGGCAGCCTGGTGCAGAGCTACGGCACCTGATCGAGATGCTGCCTGATCGCGGACCCGCTTGATCGCGGTGCTGCTTCAGGTCCCCGTGCGGGACGCGTCCTGGCGGGCCGGGGTGGCGAAGGCCTCGCGGCGTTCTTCGACCAGGTGATGCAGACGGGCGGCGATGCGGGTTGCACCGCGACCGTCAAGGTTCATCAGGCCGGCCGCCGCCATTGAGCGACGCATTTCGGGATCGTCGAGCAGGTCTTCGACAGCGTCAGCAATGACCTTGCCCTTCACGCGCGCGGACAGGCCCAGCGTCACGCCCATGCCGGTGCGGGCGAAGGCGGAAGCGGTGATCTCGTGGTCTTCGTTGAGGCTGACATAGAGCGCCGGGACGCCACTGGCGGCGAGCTCCCAGGCCAGCGTTCCAAAGCTGATCAAGGCGATGCTGGCGCCGACGATGAGGCCTTGCATGTCGGCCGGGTCACGCAGGACGCTGAATTGCGGGTAGGTATCCTCGATGTGTCGACCCAAGGTCTCGGGCGCGTTGGCGGCCAGCACGATGGTGACACGCAGAGGGCGATCGATCGCGGACAGCGCCTCGACGGCCGTCAGGCACAGGCCCTGCGGGTCAGCGCCGGCGAAGGCCACGAGGACGTGAGGGACTGCATCCTGTCGGCGCGGTGCGGCCTGGGGCGCGGCTTGCGAGGGGACCCACTCCCAGCCGACAGAGGGCTCGCGCTCGGCCAAGGACCAGTCGAGGGCAAAGACCTGTGGAACGGGAGGATAGAACGCCGCGTCGGCGACAAGGCGCCGGGCACTGATGTCGTCGAGGACGGCGACGACAGCGTCTGTCGCCTTCAGACGCAGGACGGCATGGGGGGTGAGCGCCGTGCGCACGTCGAGCAGCCAGAGGGAAGGCTTGTGGTACTGGGCGAGGTCGAGCAGCCAGTCGATCTCCTCGGCGCCTTCGGGCATGAGGTCGACGACGAAGCCCTGTTCGCGGATGGCCTCGGCGGCGGCGCGGTCCCTGATGACGGCAAAGCGGACGCAGAAGCCCTCGTTCGTCGAGAGGCTTGCGGCGATCGACAGGCAGCGGCGAACATGGGACAGGCCCAGCGCATCGCCGCCGTCGCAGCGCAGGATGGCGGTGTGACGGATCTCGGGCGCGGCGAGGTGGCGCGCGCTGCCCTGCAGGTCGAAGAGGCCGGGCTGGTGGTTCAACAGGTCGATGAGGTCGTTCAGCGTCGCTGCGCCATCATTGGCCTGCAGGCGCCGATATGCGTCTTCAATGAGAGCCGAGATCCCCTGCTTGTCCGACATGCCCACTACCCCAGTTTCTTAATCTTGCGTTCACCAATCCTAGGACGGGGGCCCTTACCAAGTTCATAACAGCGAAGCGGTTCCCTGGTGCGGTGTGTCTTTCGCGTCATGGTGCCCACGGGCCGGCGGGACCCTAACGGAATATTCAGCATGATCTGAAAAGGTCGGCAGAGAAAGTTCACCCCGATCAACGGTCGATCCCACACATGACCCCTGCCCACCAGGCTTATGCCACCGACGATGACGAAGCCCTTCCCGCCGCCTTCAACACGGCGCTGCGCAAGAGGGACTTCCTCGAGCCTGCGATCGACCTGAATGACAAGGTCGTGATGGTGACCGGCGGCACGGGTTCGTTCGGCAAGCATTTCGTGCAAACGGTGATCGAGCGCTACAAGCCGCGCAAGCTGATCATCTTCTCGCGCGACGAGCTGAAGCAGTACGAGATGGCGCAGCAGTTCCCGGTCGAGACCTATCCGTTCATGCGCTATTTCATTGGCGATGTGCGCAATGCGGCACGGCTCGAGATGGCGATGCGCGGGGTCGACTACGTCATCCATGCCGCGGCCCTGAAACAGGTGCCGATCGCCGAGTACAATCCCTTCGAGTGCATTGCGACGAACGTCATCGGTGCCGAGAACGTGGTGCAGGCGGCAATCGCGCGTGGCGTGAAGCGGGTCATTGCGCTGTCGACCGACAAGGCGGCCAACCCGGTGAACCTCTATGGCGCCTCGAAGCTGGCGTCGGACAAGATCTTCGTGGCCGCCAACAACCTTGCTGGCGCCGATGGCTGCCGGTTTGCGGTGGTGCGCTATGGCAACGTGGCGGGTTCGCGCGGAAGCGTAATGCCCTTGTTCCAGAAGCTCATTCGCGAGAATGCCGAGGCGCTGCCGATCACCGATCCGCGCATGACGCGTTTCTGGATCACGCTGACGCAAGGCGTGAACCTGGTGCTGTCGTCGCTTGAACTGGCGCAGGGCGGCGAGATCTTCGTGCCCAAGATCCCCTCGATGAGCACGTCGGAACTCGCGCGCTGCATGGCGCCGCACCTGCCGCAGAAGATCATCGGGATCCGTCCCGGCGAGAAGCTGCACGAGATCATGGTGCCGATGGACGATGCCCGGCAGACGCTGGAGCTTTCCGATCGCTTCGTGATCATTCCCTCTTACCTGCCGGCCTCGCGCGAGGCCTACATCGCGCGTGGCGCGCGCCCTGTCGCCGAGGGCTTTGCCTATTCGAGCGACACCAACGAGGAGCGCCTGGATGCGCGCGGCCTGCAGGCCATGCTGACCGACAGTTTCGCATGAGCACGGCGCAGCCGTTCCTGCCCTATGGCCGGCACCTCATCGACGACGACGACATCGCGGCCGTCGTCGATGCGCTCAAGAGCGATTTCCTGACCACGGGTCCCCGTGTGGCTGCGTTCGAGAAGGCGCTGGCCGCGGCAACGCGCGCGCGGCACGCGATTGCGTGCACCAATGGAACGGCGGCGCTGCACCTTGTGGCGCGGGCGATGAACCTTGGGCCGGGTACGGTCTCCATCGTTCCGGCGGTGACGTTTCTTGCAACCGCCAACGCGGTACGCCTGAATGGCGGCGATGTGGTGTTTGCCGATGTCGATCCGGACAGCGGGCTGATGCGGCCTCGCGATCTTGAAGAGGCGCTGTCGCGCTGCGCCGGCGGGCGGGCGGATGCGGTTTTCAACGTGCATCTTGCCGGCCAAACCGGTGAACAGGCGGGCATTTATGCCGTCGCACGGCACAATGATTTGCGGATCGTCGAGGATGGCTGCCACGCACTGGGAACGCGCTATTCGATCAGCGACGGCGAGGAGAATGTCGTCGGGCAATGCCGCTACAGCGATGTCACGACGTTCTCGTTCCACCCGGTCAAGGCGATTGCCATGGGCGAAGGCGGAGCGATCACGACCAATGACCCCGATCTCGCGGCCATCATCCTGCGCGACCGCACGCACGGGATGAACCGTGACGCGGCCTCGTTCGTGCAGGAAGACGAAGCCTTCGACGCCAGCCATGCACCCAATCCCTGGTATTACGAAATGGAAGCGCCGGGGCTGAACTATCGCATCCCGGACGTGCTGTGCGCGCTTGGCGAGAGCCAGTTGCGCAAGCTCGAGAGCTTTGCGGCGCGGCGACGGGAACTGGTTTGCCTCTATGACCGTTTGCTTGGCGGCTGTTCGCCGCATCTGGGGCTTCTGGCGCGCACACCCGGCGTAACAGCGGCGTGGCATCTCTATGTCGCGCTGATCGATTTTGCGGCGCTGGGACTTTCGCGTGCGGATGTCATGCGCCGGCTTGCGGCGGAAGGGATCGGCACGCAGGTTCACTACCTGCCGCTGCACAGGCAGCCTTACTACCGGGACATGAGCCCCGTGGGCGCGTTGCCGGGCGCCGACAGATATTATGCACGCACGCTGAGCCTGCCGCTGTTTCCCGGCATGACCGACAGCGATGTCGAGCGTGTCTGCTCGACGCTGCTGCGGGTGCTTGGCGTTCAGGCCATCTCGTCGGCCTGAGTACCGGCGCTCTTTTCCATCGCCTTCTGCATTTCCTGCAGGTGCTGGGACATGCGCAGGATGCTGTCGGCGGGATATTGCCAGACCACTTCACCGCTCTGCTCGTCGATTGAGCGATAGATGAAGGCTCCCAGCTTGTCCTGTCGCGAGATGGTGAGGCTGCGCGCGGCTTGCGCTGCCGGCGGTTCGCCGTTGCGGCCGTTTCCATTGTCGGCCGTGCGATTTTCCGGTCGTGGCTTCTCGGCTGCTTCGACCCGCAGGTCCGGACGGGCCGCCTGGACGGGCGGCAAGGGCGGAACCACGGGCAAGGCCGGGGTCAGTTTTACTGCTTCGCTCATGGGCAACGTCCTTTCTTCGGTTCGTCCCGCCTCCCCCCGGATCCGCGGTCGCAAACATCCAATGTCGAGAGGGATGCGGAGCCGGAATTACGCCCGGCTCCGCACCATCACTGCCAGGTCCTAGCGGAACAGAGCCAACAGCATCTGCGGCGCCTGGTTGGCGATCGACAGCGCCTGGACACCAAGTTGCTGCTTCGTCTGCAGGGCCTGGAGGTTGGCGCTTTCCTTGGCAAGATCCGCGTCAACCAGGTTGCCGATGCCGTTGTTCAGCTCGTCGACAAGCTTGCTCACGAAGTTCTTGTGCATGCCGACCTTCTTGGAGTCCGTACCGAGCTGCGACAGGGCCAGGTTCAGGTTGTTCAGCGAGGTTTCGATCGTCGTGATCGCGGACGCGGCCTTGGTCGATGTCGAGATCGAGGCGGTGGCGGCAAGCGTCACGATCGTACCACCCAACGACATGTTGCGGGCCGTTGCCGTGATGAACGACGTACCAGCGGCGTTGGCAAGCGCCTGCAGGTTGGTCGCCGAGTTCGCGAGGTTCGAGCCGTCAAACGCCGCATTCGACAAGGTTGTCGTGATCATGCCACGCAGCGCAATGAAGTCTTCGTGGTAGGCCCTGCGTGCCGTCGCGTCGATCGTCGTGTCGCGGGCGGCGAGCGCCTTTTCCTTCATTTCCTTCAGAAGGTCGGAAACGTTGGTACCGGCGGCGATGGCCGTATCAATGACGCTGGTCGTGCGGTCAAGGCTGCGCTGGACAGCCGAGAATGACTGGACGTCGCCGCGCATCTTCTGCGAGATGTTGAAGATGGCGCCGTTGTCCTTGGGGCCGGAAACTTTCAGGCCGGTATTGATGCGGTTCTGGGTGGCTTCCAGCTGCTCGTTGGTGCGCGAGAGGTTCTGCAGGGCGATCGAGGCGCCATAGTTCGTGTTGACTGAAGACATGGTCTTGTTCCCTTCTGGCATGTGCAGGGGCTTTTTGCCCCGTTCCACGCGACGCAAGGGATGTTCCGGAAAAACTGCACGGTCGCATTATTGAAATTGCAACCACCCAACATGAGGCGGCGCGTCAGGGACGTTTACTGTCAAATCCGTGTTGACCATGCCTGATGGCAACGACACGCGCCTGGTCGGCAAAACTTGCCGGCACTTTTTGCCGGGTGGGCAAATCCTGCCGGGTGCATGAAGCGGTGGTGAATGGTGGTGCTGTTGGTGGGCGGTTGGTTTGTGGCCTTGAGGACAAACAGGCCCGTATCGCTACGGGCCTGCGCTTGCCCCATCTTCTGATCCTCGAGTTCCAGGTCCTGACAGGGTGACGCCCTGTCAGATTTTAGCTGCGCTGCGGCAGGTGAACCTTGGTCCGTGCCTGCCGTCCTGCGTCAGCCCCCCACTATCCTGGTCCTCTGCTCTCCTACCCGGGAGCGGACGGAGCCGGTCTTGTCACCGGCTCCGGTCGATGGTCCTCAGTGCTTAGCGGAACAGAGACATCAGGATCTGCGGCGCCTGGTTGGCGATCGACAGCGCCTGGACGCCGAGCTGCTGCTTGGTCTGCAGGGCCTGCAGGTTGGCGCTTTCCTTGGCAAGATCCGCGTCGACCAGGTTGCCGATGCCGTTGTTCAGCTCGTCGACAAGCTTGGTGACGAAGTTCTTGTGCAGGCTGACCTTCTTCGAGTCCGTACCCAGCTGCGACAGGGCCAGGTTCAGGTTGTTCAGCGAGGTCTCGATCGTGGTGATCGCGGCCGCGGCCTTCGTGGACGTCGAGATCGAGGCGGTCGAAGCGAGCGTCACGATCGCGCCACCCAGGGCCATGTTGCGGGCGGTCACCGTGATGAAGTTGGTGCCGTCGACATTGGCCAGCGCTGCCAGGTTGGTGGCGGCGTTGACCAGGTTCGAGCCGTCGAACGCCGCGTTGGTCAGCGTCTTCGTGATCATGTCACGCAGGGCAGCGAAGTCGGCGTTGTAGGCCGTGCGCGCCGTGGCGTCGATCGTCGTGTCGCGGGCGGCCAGCGCCTTTTCCTTCATTTCCTTCAGAAGATCGGACACGTTCGTGCCAGCCGCGATACCCGTGTCGATGACGGAGGTCGTGCGGTCAAGGCTGCGCTGGACGGCGCTGAAGGCCTGGACGTCGGACCGCATGCCCTGCGAGATGTTGAAGATGGCGCCGTTGTCCTTCGGGCCAGAAACCTTGAGGCCGGTGTTGATACGGTTCTGCGTTTCCATCAAGGCCTTGTTCGTGGCATTGAGGTTCTGCAGGGCGATCGATGCACCGTAGTTCGTATTGACTGACGACATTGTCGTACTCCGTTCTGGGTTTTTGCAGAGGCTTTTTGCCTCGTCTCCCTCTACGCAAGCCCCGGGCCAGCGCCCTACCCGCCCGTATTAGGAAGATGTCAACCAAGCGACCCGTTGCGCCGCCCCATTCGGAATTGGCGTTAAACCGCCCTTATCCATGCACTTGCCCGGCAGCTACTGCCGGGTAGAAAAAACTTCCCGGCAAGAACCGACCACGAGGGGCAAGTCTTGCCGGGTGACATGAAAAAAGCCGCCGGTTGCGCCGGCGGCTTTCAATGCGATGCGCTGTTTCGTGATGCTAGTTGCGGAACAGGCTCAGGATCGACTGCGGCGCCTGGTTGGCGATCGAGAGCGCCTGCACGCCCAGCTGCTGCTTGGTCTGCAGGGCCTGGAGCTTGGCGCTTTCCTTGGCCAGGTCGGCGTCGACCAGGTTGCCGATGCCGTTGTTGAGCTCGTCCATCAACTTGGTCACGAAGGTCTTGTGCAGGTTCACCTTCTTGGCGTCGGTGCCCATCTGCGACAGGGCCAGGTTGAGGTTGTTCAGCGAGGTCTCAATCGTGGTGATCGCAGCGGCCGCCTTGGTGGCCGTGGAAATCGTGGCGGTCGAGGCCAGCGTGACGATGGCGCCACCGAGCGACATGTTGCGGGCAGCAACCGTGATGAAGGTCGTGCCGTCGGCATTTGCCAGCGCCGCCAGGTTGGTCGCGCTGTTGATCAGGTTCGAACCGTCGAAGGCCGCGTTGGTGAGCGTCTTCGTGATCATGTCGCGCAGCGCGGCGAAGTCAGCATTGTAGGCTGCGCGCGCGGTGGCATCGATCGTCGTGTCGCGGGCGGCCAGCGCCTTTTCCTTCATTTCCTTCAGCAGGTCGGACACGTTGGTGCCGGCGGCGATGCCGGTGTCGACCACGCTCAACGTCCTGTTCAGGCTCTGCGAGACCGCGTTGTAGGCCTGGACGTCCATGCGCATGGACTGGGCGATCGACCAGATCGCGCCGTTGTCCTTCGGGCCGGCGACCTTGAGACCCGTGTTGATTGCATTCTGGGTCGAGCTGAGTTCCGAATTCGTCCTGTTCAGGTTCTGCAGAGCGACCATCGCTCCATAATTGGTATTGACGCTGAGCATTGCTTTGGCTCCCGGGTTCTGGTTGTTCTACCAGCAAGCGCGAAGGGGGTCCGCGCCGGCTTCGTTCAAGTGATCGGCAAAGTTCGTGCCAGACGAAAAATGCCGGTATTCCCTCAAAAAAAGGCCCGCACGAAGCGGGCCAAAAGGTCTTTTGCAGTTTTTGCCGGGCAGTTGTTTCTTCTGCCCTGTGGCTGTTTTTTCCGGGGTGGTTCAGGCCCCGGGGCGTTGGGCGAGGCCCGCCATGATCGACTTGTTGACGTCGATCAGCGGCTCGAGGGTCGATCCCTGCTGGATGGCCTCGCTGGAATAGCGCGACACCCAGAGAGCGAGGGAGATGATCTGTGCACGGACGGCTGGTGCGAGCTGATTGTCCGGGTTCGAGCAATCGGTCGCGAGCGTGCTCCACATGCGGCGGTTCCAGTCGATCGCATCCATGAGGCCGGCGATGTCCGCCCTGCCCTTGTTGCCTGCCTCGATCAGCGCATGGGTTACCTGGGCAAAGAGCCGGTATTCCATGCCGCGGGGATCCTCGGCCTGACGCTGGGCCTTCTGGTACGCCTTAAGAGACATTGTCCAACCTCACCTGTTCGAAATCGAAGAGCTGACGACACTTGATCAGTGCCTTGTAATAGTCGCCCTGCAGGACATCACGGGACATGGCGATACAGGTCGTCAGGATTTCACGGTCAGAGACGGCTTCCATGAACTCGGACATGCGGCGCACGAATTCCTCGTAGTGGATTTCGGTGTGGTCGCTGTCGAGGTAGAGCATCATGATCGGGAAATAGATCCTTCTTGCCGGTGTCGTGGCCTGGTCAGCCTGCATGATGTCCTTGTCACGCAAGATTGATGCCTTGTTTTCGATGACAAGGCTGACGCGGCGATCACCATTCGTCAGAACGGCTCCGTTGCAAACGAATTTTTCACCCGGCTTAAGAGAAAGTTTCAGTGGCATGATGTGTCTGCAGCGGCTTGCGGCTGCGCTCCCATGGTGGGCCCTGTTCGACATGACGATAGAGGGACAGGGTTAAGGAAACGCTGCAGATACGGTGAAAATTCTGCTTCCATCGCACAAATCGTGACGCGTCTAACTTAGCACGATCTTAAAGCGTTCGTCTTATCGTGGCCCCCTAATCCAACGCCAAGGGGCGAAAGCATCATGTCGACACGCAAGGCATCCCTGCTGACCGAGACGCAGGCCTCGAACCTGGCTGCGATATCACGCCTCATGCGCGAGACCGAGGCCAAGGCGCCCGAACGCTACCAGCCGAACCGGGAAAGCCTGCAGGCCATGCGCCGGGCGGTAGCGCACTACAAGAAATGCGAGTGGAAAGAGGCAGCAATTGCCGCCGCAGAGGCGGCAGATCTTGACCAGCGCTGCGCCATGGCGTTCCACATGCTGGGGCTTGCGCTCGTCAACCTGAACGAGAAGCACAAGGCCTTCACGATGTACGAGCGCGCGCTTGCGCTCGACCCGACTGATCCCGACCTCTACCTGAATATCGGCACGGCGGCATGGGAACTGGGACTGCTTGAAGGGGCCTGCCAGGCCTTCCAGGCCTATATCCAGATGAAGCCGGACTGCCACAAGGGCTACAACAACCTGGCGGCTTGCCTGCGTGACCGGGGCCTGATCGATGATGCCATCGCCCTGCTCAAGGACACGATTGCCCTGATGCCGGAAGAGGCCATGCTGTGGAACACGCTGGGCACGATCATGGGCGAGCTGAGCGATTTCGACAATGCCATCATCTTCTATACGGAAGCTGCGCGGCTTGCGCCCGAGATGGCGCGCGTCTACCACAATCTGGGCCATGCCTACAGCCATGTGGGGCCACTGGAGGAGTCGCTGCGCAATTACGACCTGGCCCTGAAATACTGCGACAACGATGGTGAGCAGGCGGAGACGCTGCATGCGCGCGGGCTTTGCCTTGCCGCCATGGGGCGGCTGCAGGAGGCGTGGCCGCAGTACGAACACCGGCTCAATCCGCGCTGCAGCCAGAAAGTGTTCTTCGCCGTCAACGCTCCCGACTGGAAGGGCGAAGACCTGACGGGCAAGAAGCTCCTGCTGGTCGGCGAGCAGGGCCTGGGCGACGAGATCATGTTCGCCAGCCTCGCGCCCGACCTGATCGAGCGCGTGGGACCTTCGGGACAATTGCTGATCGCCTGCGATCACAGGCTTGTGCCGCTGTTCCAACGCTCGTTCCCGCAAGCGCATGTCGAGCTGGAAACCCATACCAAGCACAACGGCACGCCGGTGCGCGTGGTGTCGTGGGCGCATGGTCCGCTCAAGGCCGACTATTACACGCCGATGGCGGTGCCGCTCAAATACCTGCGCAACAATGTTTCGGATTTCCCGCAGGACCGCCCCTTCCTGAAGCCCGATCCGGAGCGCGTGCGCTTCTGGCAGCAGCGCCTTGCTGCCCTCGGGCCAGGGCCTTATGTCGGTATCTGCTGGCGGTCGATGCTCATGACCACACAGCGGCGCAAGTACTACAGTGCGCTGGACATGTGGAAGCCGGTGCTCGAGATGACAGAGCCCAAGTTCATCAATCTTCAGTATGGCGATTGCCGCGAAGAGATCGCGCATGTGCGCGAGACGCAGGGCGTGGTCGTGCACAATTTCGAGGATCTCGACCTCAAGAACAATCTCGATGACAACGCGGCCCTGTGTGCCGCGCTGGACCTCGTCATCTCGGCGCCGACGTCGGCCGTGGCGCTTGCCGCGGCGACGGGAACCGAGTCCTGGATCCTGACGCCGGGGCAGGTCTGGCCGCAACTGGGCACGGATCGCTACCCGTGGTACCCGCACACGCGCGTCCTGGTGCCCGAGCGCTTCGGTGACTGGGAAGGGCTGCTGGCGTCGACGTCGGCCGCGCTCCAGGCACGGATCGAGACCGGACAGGCCTGAACCCCGCACTCCCCTGACACGGTTGACGCTGCGGACAGGTCGGCCTGAGGCTGCGCGTTGGCTTGCCTCCGGCGGCGGGAGAACCTAAGGTTCCTGCATCAGGCATTTCACCTTCCTGTCAGGACACCCGATGAAGAAATTCGAAGGCACCAGCAATTACGTCGCCACCGACGACCTGCGCATCGCCGTGAATGCGGCCATCACGCTCGAGCGTCCACTGCTCATCAAGGGCGAACCGGGCACCGGCAAGACGGTGCTGGCCTTCGAAGTGGCCAAGGCGCTGAACGTGCCCATCATCCAGTGGCACATCAAGTCGACCACCAAGGCCCAGCAGGGCCTCTATGAATACGACGCCGTCAGCCGCCTGCGCGACAGCCAGCTGGGTGACGAGCGGGTGAAGGACATCCGCAACTACATCGCCAAGGGCAAGTTGTGGGAAGCCTTCACCAATGACCAGCGCCCGGTCCTTTTGATTGACGAAATCGACAAGGCCGATATCGAGTTCCCGAACGACCTGCTGCTCGAACTCGACCGCATGGAATTCTACGTCTACGAGACGGGCGAGACGGTGAAGGCCAAGCAGCGCCCGATCGTGATGATCACGTCGAACAACGAAAAGGAACTGCCGGATGCGTTCCTGCGCCGCTGTTTCTTCCACTACATCAAGTTCCCCGAGCGAGAGACGATGCAGCGGATCATTGGCGTGCATTATCCGAGCATCATGGACAAGCTGGTCGGCGAGGCCCTGAACATCTTCTACCAGATCCGCGACGTGCCGGGCCTGAAGAAGAAGCCGTCGACGTCGGAGCTGCTGGACTGGCTCAAGCTGCTCATGGCTGACCACATCACGCCGGAGACCTTGCGCGAGCGTGATCCCTCGAAGCTCATTCCGCCGCTGCACGGGGCGCTGCTCAAGAACGAGCAGGATGTTCACCTGTTCGAGCGGCTGGCGTTCCTTGCCCGGCGGGAGAGGAATTGATGGTAGGTCGCAGCGGCCCCCATCCGTCGCGCTGCTGGCGCAGCGCGCCACCTTCCCCCGCTTCGCGGGAGAAGGGCAATGAATTCGGTGTGCACTCCATGTGGGTTGCCCTTCCCCCGCGTGCGGGGGGAGGTGGATCGCTGCGTAAGCAGCGGGACGGATGGGGGGGTGCGTTGTAGCCC